>JAAYEY010000218.1 GCA_012728505.1 Synergistaceae bacterium
CTTTTTGAACTTCCTCTCGGCACCGAGAGCAGAACCTCCCATCGTAGCAGTCATAAATATGCTCCGACCCTTTCCCTCCGGCAGCGAAGCAATGAATTTCAGCACAAGAGGGTACGAGGAGAAAAAAGCTATAGGAAAAGCAAGGCCAATCACGCTCTCTCCTGACATGCGGAAGGAATTCGACTTTCCTATAATATGAAAGTTGACCTGGTTTCCTTTTTCTTCAAGTCTTCTGCCTACTTCTCTTGCTATCATAAGAGTATTACCGGTTCCGGAAAAAACATAATATTCTATTTTCATGCAGTATTCCTCCCAATTTCAATCAAATTAGACAAAGCAAATACGTTCAGCCCCGAAATCTTAAAATATCGTACCAATTATTATAATAGCAGTAAAAAGTGAAGAATTTTTGTCTCATGCACGATCCATTAAATTTATTAATTTTAGATCTTTACGCTCATGCAGACATCAGAAGTTTTATTCTGTTCATCTGATTAACAGAACTTGCCCCTGAATCGTAGTCAAGAGCTAAGATGCTGGATTCTGAATAACGGCGTCTCAGTTCCTTGATGACTCCCTTTCCGGTGATGTGGTTGGGAAGACATGCGAACGGCTGGATACATACTATTTTCTTAACTCCGCTCTCAATAAGCGAGACCATTTCTGCGGTCAGCAGCCAGCCCTCACCAGCCTGATTAGCACATGAGACAATAGAAGACGTTTTATCAGCCAAGGAATAAATATCATGAAGTGATCCGTACCTGCTCCCCTTAAGGGCTTCCCTGACAGGTCTACGAAGAAATTCAATTGCAGCTATGGCACTTCTTCCTCCAACTGCTGAACAAAGACTGCCAGAAAGATATTTGTGTCTGTAAATTGGGTCATAGAGACAGTAAAGCAGGAATGAAGCTATATCGGTAAGTACTGCCTCTCCCCCGCCAGATTCTATAAGGTCTATGAGATTCTCATTCGCTCCAGAGTGGTATTTGACCAGTATTTCACCTACTATTCCAACCTTAGGTTTTTCTTTGCTTATAATCGGGATTTTGCTGAATTCTGCAACAGCACTCTGTACCAAGGAACTGAAGCCCATATCTGAACCTCTCGGCATTGACTCCTTATACATAGAGGAAAAACGATCGTAAAGATTCATAGATTGTCCTTTTTCAAGTTCATTGGGTCTAGTTCTTAAAAGAAGCCTCATTAAGAGGTCTCCATAAATCATCGCTTTTACTGTCCGAAAGATTACCCTCGGAGACAGCTTGAAGTTTACTGAGTTTTTCCCCTGTGAGTTGACCGCTAGAATCCTGACTTTTTCAAACCCTGCTTCGTCTAAGGCCCGTCTTAGCAGCGGCACATAATTGCTTGCTCTGCATGCACCACCTGTTTGAACGTAAAAACAATCAGTTTTTTCAGGATCAAACTCTCCGCCCCTGAGTGCGTTCAAAAATTGTCCTACCACTATCATAGCTGGGTAGCAGGCATCGTTGTTTACATAATTTAGCCCCAGCTCTACAGACTCTCGCCCGCCTTCAGGAAGCACTCTGAAATCCATCCCTTCAGATCTCATTATCGATTCCAGAAATTGAAAGTGATACTGAGAGAGCGGCGGACAAAGTATCGTTCTTTGTTTCAGACAACATCTGTTCAAACTATAACTCTTGTCTCCTGTTGATATACTCTTTTTTCGAGAGTCGCGATTATTTTCCATAGCAGCCAAGAGCGAGCGTACTCTTATTCTCACAGAGCCGTTATTCTTTGTTTCATCGATTTTTAGAAGGGTATGCGTCCGACCATAAGATTGAAGAAGCTTTGCCGTCTGGTCAGAGCTTATTGCATCCAAACCACAGCCAAATGAATTCAGATGAACCATTTCAACGTTTTTGAAATCGGGATCCGTAGCTATTACTGAAGCGGCCCGATAGAGCCTGGAATGGTATACCCACTGATCTACCACATTAATTTCACTACGTTTTTCTGAGGCAAACTGCCTTCTACAGATAGAATCCTCTGTAAACACCGCAACGTTGTAGCCATTTATCAGTTCAGGGATACCGTGATTCACTACTGGGTCGAGATGATAGGGATGTCCTGCTAGGACTACGCCGTTAATGCCTCTTTCTAATATATATTTTAGAGTCGCTTCTCCCATCGAATCGATATCTTTTTTATATTCTTCTTGGGCTTTATAAGCCTCTTTAAGCGCTGAAACTGCTTCTTCAGCGCTTATTCCGTTTTGGTTAAACTCTTTTACAATATGTTTCGCCATCTCTCTCTGAGAACTGATTGGGAAAAAACTGTGTATATATCTCACGTTTTCAAATCTTAATCCGTCAACGTTGAGAGCAGCCAGATCAGGATAACCTGAAACAACAGGACAATTATATGAATCGTCAGCATCGACAAACTCTATTTTTGTTTTCTGTATGCCCGGGTAGAATATTAGTTTTGCTCCTCTTTCCAACAGCTCCTGCAGGTGACGGTGAACTAGCTTGGCGGGAAAACAAACTGTCTGAGATGGAATTGTATCTATCGCAAGCGATTCATC
This sequence comes from Synergistaceae bacterium, assembly GCA_012728505.1. GTDB lineage: Bacteria > Synergistota > Synergistia > Synergistales > Synergistaceae > Caenicola. The sequence continues at coordinate 2,549 of JAAYEY010000218.1, forward strand.
AGGACGTTCAGAAGAAAGCTCGACCCTAAAGCCAAGGCTTGAAAAAAGAGTGAACCAGAAAGGATAGTCCTCATATATGTTGAGTACTCTTGGTATACTTATGATCCCTCTGGAAGCCTTATTTTCTTCGAGGGGAACATAGTAGTCAAAGAGTCTTTTGTATTTTTCATGATAAAGATTAGGAGGAAGCTCCGATTTTGTCTGTCCATCGTTTTCTCCGTTAGAACAATTGTTGCCTGTAACATATTTACGCCCTCCATTAAAGAAAGTGAGAGTTAAAAGGCATCTATTGCCGCATCCCTGGCAGCGTCTAGTCTCTGTTTTAGATTCAAATGAAAGCAAAGACTCTTTTGAGATAAGCGAGCTCTTATCAAGGCATTCAGAGTCTTTAGATATCAAAGCTGCCCCAAAAGCTCCCATAAACTCTGATATGTCGGGTCTCAGTACCTCCCGTCCTGTCACCATTTCAAATGCCCTCAGCAAAGCGTCATTTTTAAATGTACCGCCCTGAACGACCGTATGCCTTCCTATATCGTCCATATTTCTGATCTTTAGGACCTTGTAGAGAGCGTTCCGCACTACAGAATATACAAGCCCAGCAAAAATGTCATCAATTGATGCTCCTTCTTTCTGTGCTTGTTTTACCTTCGAATTCATGAAGATAGTACACCTTGAGCCTAGATCTGCAGGAGACTGAGATCTTTCGGCACGAGAGACAAACTGATCCATAGTCATTCCTAAAGATTCTGCAAAATTCTGGAGGAAGGAACCGCACCCTGAAGAGCACGCCTCATTTAAAAAGATATCTTTTATTAACCCTTTTTCTATTTTCATGCACTTCATATCCTGTCCACCTATGTCAATCATAAAGTCGACATCGGGGTCGATATGCCTTGCTGCTCTTGTGTGCGCCACCGTTTCAATTTCTACCATGTCCACGCCAAATGCAGTCTGTATAAGTTTTTCTCCATAACCTGTCACACAGCTTCTCTTTACAAAGAGCCGATGCGGCATAGACGAATACATTTCAAGCATGATGTCCCTTACCGTTGAGACCGGTTCGCTCCCTCCGCTCATCCTGTAATCTGAAAAAAGGATATTCCCGTCACTATCAATAAGCAGAGCTTTTGTAGTTGTAGAGCCAACATCTATGCCTAGATAGGCTGGTCCTTCTGCATACTCTATGGGCTTTCTGGCTGTTATGTTTTTATTATGACGTGAAATAAACTTACTTTTTGTCTCTTTATCGGGAAAAAGCGGTCTAAGGGAATATTCGTCCGGCATTTTGAGAGGAGTAGAATACCCTACCGATCTTTTCTCTAATTCGGAAAGACTGACTATCTCGTTATTTCTGCCAAGTATTGCAGCGCCAAGAGCGACAAAAAGATGTGAATTCTCTGGTGAGATTGATTGTATCGGCAAAAGTTTCAGAGTTTCCGAAAATCTCTTTCTAAGTTCAGGCAGAAAATAGAGAGGACCCCCCAGAAAAGCAACGTTTCCAAATATTTTTCTACCACAGGCAAGACCGCTGATCGTCTGATTGACGACTGCCTGGAAAATCGAAACGGCGATGTCAGCCCTCTCTGCCCCCTCTTTCATAAGTGATTGAACATCGGTTTTTGCAAATACACCGCAACGAGAGGCAATGGGATATATAATCTTATATTGCTTTGCAAGTTCATTCAAACCTGAGGCATCAGTTCCAAGGAGGGCCGCCATATGGTCAAGAAAAGCGCCTGTCCCCCCGGCGCAGGTCTCATTCATCCGCTTATCTGTGCCGTTTTGATCAAAATATGTAAGCTTGGCATCTTCACCACCGAGCTCTATGCAAACATTGGCTTCTGGAATAAATCTGCTGACCGATGCTGAGCAGGCGATGAGTTCCTGTGTAAATGGAAGATGCATCTCTTCTGCAACGCCTATACCGGCAGAACCGGAAACCGCCAATGTTATGCGGGAAGACCTAAAATTAAATTGTATTTCGTTGAATATTTCAGTAACAGCTGAGTGAATATCAGAGAAGTGCCTGCGATACATGCTATGGACAAGCCTGTCCGCTTCATCCAACAATACAGCTTTTGCAGTAGTTGATCCTATATCGAGCCCCATATGTAAATGCGGCATCAATTGCTTCCCCCTAACTTTCCTGTCAAAACAAGAGCTGCACAAAGACAGCCCAGATATTTAATAGTTATCTGAAGTTTTGAAAGCTTAAAAAGGAGAAGTCAGTCTAAATAAGAAGGACTAGATCTAAAACAGGCAGGAAGAGGTGTTCTCTATCCGCAGTTAGACTATTTTTATCAAGGATGTTGGTTAACGGGCGGAATAAAGAATGGTCAAAGACATTTTTAGCGGTGAGCCATATCTGGTTCGCGTAAAAAAGGAAGTTCGTGGATCTATAAAGTCTGGGAGGTTTCGGCCTGAGTGTTGAAGTTACTGCAACAGCTGATGTTTCGATACTGTTCATCATAATTTTTGCTAAACTTGAACCAAGGCTGTAACGTATGCTTTGTTCAGACACAACAACAAGTGCCGTCTGGAAAATAATCAGAGACGTCAGAAAAATATATGCATACTTTTTCATAACATTACTGAACCTGTACAAACATCACCATCTCCGCTTGAGAAGATTAGCACACCTTTCATATAAATTCCATACTTGAACTCTCATAACCTACTTGGGCGTTAAAAGAGCACATTATTCCTTAGTAATAAAAGATTATCGGATGTCTCTCTCTAGCCTTGGATATTAACATGACATACTGCCATGACATACTGCTGCAAAGAGGAAACTTCTTTTCAACTATTTCCAGGGCATCCTTAAATTCCAATGGCTTGCTGTAAAGGTAACCTTGGATAGTATCGCAGCCGACCTCGGCAAGATATTGCTTTTGAGCCTCTTCTTCTACTCCCTCGGCTAGAACTTTCAGACCTGTCTTGTGCCCCATTGAAACGATATCAGAGACTATCAGACTCTCTTTTTTGTCCGTAAAGATTTTGTCTGTGAACTTCTTATCTATCTTTACAACATCTATATTCAATTTACGCAGACTTGACAATGATAAGTATCCTGTACCAAAATCGTTAAGGGAAATTTGGATCTCTATGCCTCTAAGGATACCCAGTTTCTCATTCACGGTTTTGAAGCCTTCCAGAAAAACCGACTCCGTTATTTCAAATTCAAGATCTCTATTTTCTATCTCGCAGCTTATTATTAATGAGGTAAGGTCTTCAATGAAATCTGGCCTCATAATATCAGAACCGGAAAGATTTACTGCAACTCTAATTCCTTCACAAGCCGCTTCTTTAAGGCTTTTAACAAATACAGAGGTTTTTTTAAGAATGAGCTTCGTTAAAGGAACTATCAGTCTTTTTTTCTCAGCTATTTCGATAAACTCCATCGGAGAGATATCGCCAA
>JAAYEY010000002.1 GCA_012728505.1 Synergistaceae bacterium
CCATGTTCGCCTGAAAGAGTTCCTCCCATATTAATGACTGTTGGGTATATTTCGTCTTGGACTTTGCGGAGAACTTCATGCCAATCGTCACTATCAGGTCCTATCACAGTGCAGTGCATGTTGCCGTCCCCTGCATGTCCATAGGCGACCCATTCGAGATTTCTTTTCACGCACACTTTTTTAATCTCTTCCAGCAGGTCAGGAACTCGGTCTATTGGTACAACGAGATCCTCTTTTATGTACCGGCTGTAAAAGAAGGAGGTCGCCTCAGGTATGGCTTTTCTGGCCTGCCATATCCTTTCCTTTGTGCTTCTCGTGTCAGCGACGTAGACTTCATATGCTCCGTTTTCTTTTGAAAGCTTACCTATCTTCTCGTACTGTTTATCAAGAACATCCTGGTCGTTTTCTTCAAGCTGGATAATCAGTGCTGCTCCGGCTCCGCTTGCTGGAACAGGATTGTTAAGATATTTTTCAGCTAGTTCCATCGCTTTTCTGTCCATGAATTCAATAGAGGCGGGTATCAGCCCCCCCTTTTTTATTATCTGCGGCACAAATGCGATAGCAGTTTCAGCATCCGGAAAAGCGGCGATAAGATCTACTGAGTGCTTGGGGAGAGGGAGGAGCTTGAGCACGGCCTTTGTTATTATCGCCAAGATACCCTCAGAACCGGCCATCAAATGGACAAAATCTAATCCGGTGACGTCCTTGCGCCTCTTTCCTCCGAACCATGTTACCGAACCGTCCGCAAGTACGACCTCTAGGGCAAGTATTTGTGCTCCTGTGGCTCCATATTTAATTACTTTGTTGCCGCCTGCGTTTTCAGCGATATTTCCTCCTATGTATGAGGCATCTCCGCTGCAAGGGTCTCCGGCGTAAAGAAGGTCATGTTGGGCTGCTAGTTTGCTGATTTCTCCTGTTACTACTCCGGGTTCAACTGTTACTGTCAGGTTTTTTTCGTCAAGCTCTATTATTTTATTCATCTTTTCAAAAGACATTACTATGCCGCCAAATGCCGGCAGAGCTCCTCCTGAAAGTCCCGTCCCTGCACCCCTTGGGGTCACGGGTATTCTGTGTGCAGACGCTATTTTCATGATCTTTGAGACATGAGAGCTGTTTTCAGGGAAGACGAGAGTCTCTGCCATGTGTTCATCCTCATAGGTGGAGGAAGGTACTTCATCGTGTGAATAAGAGATAAGTTTTTCTCTGTCAGAGGAAACGTTATTTTTTCCAATAGCTGATACCAGCAGCGATAATATATTTTCATCAATTTTGTTGTATGAGAATATTGAGCTCATATATATACCCCCGAATAATCTAACGTTATTTGGAAAGGATTCTTCTCTTTTCAGCTATAATAGCATTAATGTCAGTGAGGGGGTGCATCTTTTGAAAAAAGGGATGGAGAGCAATGTTGTTGGTGGTCTTAGCCTTGCACGCGAAACCGACATCTATCTTTTTCGTGAAGGCAGCCATTGCGGACTTTATAACTTTCTTGGCGCACACAGGATGGCTCATGAAGGAAAAGCTGGTGTCCTGTTTGCTGTCTGGGCCCCTAACGCTGCGGAGGTCTCTGTTATGGGAGATTTCAATGCATGGAACAGAGAAAGCCACAAACTTATGCCAAGATGGGATTCCTCAGGGATATGGGAGGGGTTCGTTTATGACGTGGAGGACTGGTCTTCTTATAAATACTCCATAACGACCACTGATGGGGAGAGACTCGACAAAAGTGATCCATTTGCTTTTTTCTGTGAAATACCTCCCAATACTGCTTCAAAGATTTGCCCTGATTCACCTTTCAAATGGAAGGATAGTGAGTGGCTTTCATCAAGAGCAGAAAAGAACTCGCTTTCTTCGCCTCAGTCTATCTATGAGATCCACGCTGGATCGTGGAGAAGAACCGAAGAAGACGAATACCTCTCCTGGCTTGGACTTGCAGAGGAGCTTCCTTCCTATCTTACTGAAAATGGTTTTACACATGTGGAATTCCTTCCTGTGATGGAGCACCCTTTTTATGGTTCTTGGGGATACCAGACCACAGGCTATTTTGCTCCCACATCTCGTTACGGTTCACCGGACGACTTCAGAAAACTAATCGAATCTCTTCATAAAGCCGGTATAGGAGTGATATTAGACTGGGTGCCTTCTCATTTCCCAGCTGATGCTTTTGCATTGGCAAAATTTGATGGCACAGCCCTTTATGAACATGCCGACCCAAGAAAAGGATTCCATCCCGACTGGAAAAGCTGCATATTTAACTACGGAAGGAACGAGGTCAGAAGCTTCCTGCTCTCATCTGCCCATTTTTGGTTGGATAAATATCACGTAGACGGTATCCGTGTCGATGCAGTTGCTTCAATGCTCTATCTTGATTATTCAAGAAAAAAGGGCGAGTGGATACCAAATGTTTTTGGAGGAAACGAAAACATAGAAGCAATAGATTTCCTAAAAAAATTAAACGAAACTATATACATGGACTATCCTGATGTCCAGGTAACGGCGGAGGAATCGACCTCATGGCCCATGGTATCAAAACCGACTTGGCTTGGAGGTCTTGGCTTTGGTTTTAAGTGGAATATGGGCTGGATGAACGACATCCTTCAGTACATGTCGAAGGACCCTGTTTTCAGACAATACAACCACAATAAGCTTACATTTGGGATGTGGTACGCATATGCCGAAAGCTTTGTGTTGCCCCTCTCTCATGATGAGGTTGTTTATGGCAAGGGATCCCTTTGGGGAAAAATGCCTGGGGATAGGTTACAGAAGGCGGCGAACCTCAAGTTACTATTCGGCTGGATGATGGGACACCCAGGAAAGAAACTTCTTTTCATGGGGGGAGAGTTTGGCCAGGAAAGAGAGTGGAATCATAGCATCAGCCTTGACTGGCACGTGCTAGAAGAGGATATCCACAGAGGAGTCCTTCGCTGGTTCAAAGATATAAATAATTTTTACAAAAACACCCCGCAGTTATGGGAGCAGGATTATGATCCCAAGGGTTTTGAATGGATAGATTGTGGAGATTCGTCCTCAAGCGTGGTTTCTTTCTTGCGCCGTTCTAAAAGTGGTCAGGAAGTAATATTTATAGGCAACTTTACTCCTGTAGCAAGGTCGAATTACAGGATTGGAGTACCCAGAAACACCGTTTGGACCGAGGTGTTGAACAGCGATTCCTTTATTTACGGTGGATCAAACATAGGAAATATGGGTGAAATAAAGACAGAAAAGGTATCTTTTCACGGCCGTCAGTATTCAATAGAGGCGACTCTGCCGCCACTTTCTTGTCTTGTTCTTTTGCCTGAAGAGACAAAGTTATAGATTTAAGTAAAGGCGGAGGTAAGATTTTTGGATAGAAGAAGTGGAATACTGATGCATCTATCCTCTTTGCCCGGACCATTTGGGTCAGGAGGACTTGGAAGAAATGCCGAGCGTTTCGCAGATTTTCTTAAAGAATCAGGTTTCAGAGTGTGGCAGGTACTTCCCACTACTCCTACTGACCGCTCTTCAAATTATTCTCCATATAGTAGCCAATCTGCCTTCGCAGGCAATCAAATCTTCGTAAGCCCTGAGAAACTGGTAGAAGATGGTTTGTTAGAAGATGAAGAAGTTGCAAAAATTGAGCACGACGGATTAGAGTGCCGTGCGGATTTCGACCGTTCGACAATACTTATCAAAAGTATGCTAAATCTAGCCTGGCGGCACTTAAAAAATGAACCGGAAAAATTCCATGGCCTCCTTGAAGACTATTATTGTTTTATAGAGAGTGAAAAATACTGGCTTCAAGATTATGCTCTTTTTACTGTTTTGAAAAAAAAATTTGATGGACTTCCATGGAACAAGTGGCCTCAGGAGTTTGCTCAAAGGGATAAAGAAGCGCTTGAAAACTTCATTGTTCAAAAAGAGACGTGTGAGGCTGTGGAGTTCATATATTTTGGACAGTATATTCTCTACCGGCAGTGGAAAGCCTTTCACTTATATTGCTCCGAAAAGGATATAAAGCTGATGGGAGATATTCCCATGTTCGCTGCCCTTGACAGCTCTGACGTCTGGTCAAATCAGAAATATTTTGATCTTGACTATGATGGCTTTCCCAATAAAGTTGCAGGAGTCCCCCCCGACTATTTTAGCAATAAAGGCCAGAGGTGGGGAAATCCGCTCTACAACTGGGAGAACATGCAAAAGGACGGTTACGGTTGGTGGGTGTCTAGGTTTAAGAAAGCTCTTGAAAACTTCGACCTGCTCAGGATAGACCATTTTAGAGGGTTTTCTGCATGTTGGGCGATTCCTGTGTGTGAAGAAACCGCTGAAAATGGTCAGTGGATCGAAACTCCTGGGAGAGAGCTTCTCGCTGTTCTGGCTGATAAGATCCAAAAAAACGATGCGGCAGAGTTGCCTCTCATAGCGGAAGATCTAGGTATCATCACAGACGATGTCAGAGGTCTGATGAATTTGTTTGGCCTTCCCGGAATGAAGGTTCTCCTCTTTGCCTTCAACGATGATGTCGCTTCTAATCCATATGCTCCTCACAACCATGTTCCCGGGTCTGTTGTTTATACAGGAACCCATGATAACAATACAGTGAGAGGTTGGTGGGAGAACGAGTCGGATGAGAGATCAAGGTCTTTAGTGTCACAATACACAGTACGTGAAATAACCAAAGAGAATGTAGCGGAGGTCTTCGCCGTGATGGCGCTCTCATCCACATCGAAGGTTGCAATTGTCCCGATGCAGGATATACTTGGACTCGGTACAGACTCAAGAATGAACGTTCCCGGAGTGGCTCAGGGTAATTGGCTGTGGCGTATCGGCATAAAAGATTTCGAAGAATTGATTGGAGCTGATTCAGAGATATCAGCCCGTTTTAAAAAATTAAATTCTCTTTATGGAAGAAGATAGTAGAGGAGTTTTTACTGTATGGGGCCCTCAGAATACAAAATTTCCCGCAATAAAAGTAAAAGTGACAATAGGGAACTGATATTTTTCTCATTATTATTTGTGATTATTTATGTAAAGTTCTATCTTCTTGAACAGACAGTTTCATCTCATGCCACACGATCCTTTATCTCTGCCGCTTCTTCTGCCGGGATATCTCTCTGTTTCACCGTTACAACCTCTATTTTCTGGAGAAAGATAAGAGCTTTTACTGCCCTTACTGTCGATTTTTTACTTTCCCTTCTCGTTGTAACGGACCTTCTGCATCTTCGTTATTACTCGGATATGTTTACTATGATGAACATCGGTCTTTCCACGCAGGTGGGTGAAATCGCCGATTCTGTCATTGCTCTAATACAGCCCACCGATTTTCTCTACTTTTTAGATATTCCGCTTTTTATATTCTTTATATTTCTTTCCGGTAAATTCACGATAGCTCCTTTTTTTAAGAAGGTAACGTTAAAAAGACTTATGGTCTCTTTGTTGCTTCTAATTATAGGTATATCTTTAATTTTTTACAGGTTTGAGACTTATGGTAAAAAAGTACCAGGGGTCTTAAGGTCTATGTGGGACAGGCCTGCAGTCTGTAATAATGTAGGCGCTCTTACGTATCATCTGGCTGATGCCAGAAATGCTGCAGAACATTTTCTTTTTAAGGGATCCCTTTCAGAAGAAGAGATAGCCGAAGTTAAAAAATTTCTTAACGATAGGAATAACAACAGAACTCCCTCTCGTTTAAGCGGAGTTGCGAAGGGTAAAAATCTTATAATCATTCAGGTCGAATCGCTCCAGCAGTTTGTAGTAGGGCTGACAATAAAAGGAGTCGAAGTTACCCCAAACCTCAACAAGTTTATCAAAGAGTCAATTTATTTTAGCAGAACATACAACCAGACGTCATCGGGGAATAGTTCAGACGCTGAATTTATTGTCAATACAGGACTTTATCCATCTGCCGCAGGAGTTGCCTACACTAAATATGCAGGAAACAAATATGAGGCGCTGCCTAAAGTTCTATCTGAGCAAAGCTATGTGTCATTGGCGCTGCACGGAGATAGACCGGGCTTTTGGAATAGAAACAGGATGTATCCTTCGATGGGATTTAACCGTTTTATAAGCAAGAAAGATTTTGTTGCGGAAGAGAGTATTGGTTTGGGGCTAAGTGACGGCAGTTTCTTCAGACAGTCTATAGGTATTCTCGAGGATACGCAAAAACCTTTTTATGCTTTTTTAATAACACTAACAAGCCACTATCCTTATAATTTCAAAGGTATTTTTACCCAGACGGAACTGGATACAGGGAGCTTAGATGGTACGTTGATGGGCAACTACCTTACGTCAATTAAATACTTTGATAACCACTTTGGGAAA
>JAAYEY010000219.1 GCA_012728505.1 Synergistaceae bacterium
ACAAAGGCCGCCGGATAGACCTGCGGTCTTTGTAATCTGAAAATTACAGGATTTTCCTGTTGTTAGTCTGTTACAACGAAGGATATCTTCGCATTGATGCGATACTTTACTCTATTACACGTGGGAGCTTACCTGCCTGATCAATCCAGTTTTCAATCTGTCTGACTGTAGGAATCCTCCTGACCAGTCTCTTCGTCACGTTTAACTGAGCCATTTCTGCGGCGAGGTTTTCTGGTTTTATCGTAGCCAACTCAGTAACTGTATATACTCCAACTGCCTCAAGAAACTCTGCATATTGATCGCCTATCCCATTAACACGGAAGAAATCGGCATGGTTCACCCATTTTAATATAAGCTTCTCTCTTATTTTTGACTTTTTAGCAAGTTCTGCTCTGCCTTTTTTTGAAAAACCTTCTTCCAGCAGATCCTTTATAGAGTGAATCCCAGCTTGTTTCAATTTAAGTTCGTTTGAACTTCCAATTCCTTTCATTATTCTGATATCGTCCATTAGAAACCAACTCCTGAACCTATTGTACAACTATTTACAATATTATATATAGTATTTGTAGCAACTTATTGTCATGATACACTGGTACTGCATAAGCAAATAATAATCCAGAATAAACGATCTCAAAATACCTTACCTGAGAAAGTGTCAAATCGTTCTGGTTAATTACTTCTTACCACATATTTTAGATTGAAATAATGCTGTCTGTGTGTGTTGCGCATATTACTGAATATTCTAAATATGCATCGAATCAAAAGAGACTGTGTTTTATTTAGTGATATAATATGTACTTTAGTTAGGGCATTAATTGGTTACTAATAGAAAGGTCAGGTGAAGAATTATGAACGCAGATATTCTCAAAGGCAAATGGCACGAGATTCAGGGAGACGTCAAAAAAAAGTGGGGCAAGTTGACGGACGATGACATGTTGGTTATAGATGGACAAAGCGAAAAACTTCTAGGTATTCTACAAACAAAGTACGGCTACCAAAAAGATATGGCTCAGAAAGAGTACGACGATTTTCTTAAAAGTCACAAGTAGTATTTAAAATCTTCAATTGTTATGCCTAGACATAAAAAGGCAGACAAACAGACGAAATGTCCTAAGCATGATAAGAGTGCTTAGGACATTTCTTTAATATTTTACATAAACATCATAGCATCACAAGCATAGGGTCCCGTTTATGATAAACACTGTAGTAGTAATACTTCAATTACTATGCTATGCTTCTAGAGTGATACCCATAAAAATATGATCTCTGCGAGAGGCTATTTCTTTTTTTAATAACCTGCGCAGATTTTGATTGAGGCAGGTTTAACATGAGATCACCGTGGGCACTGTTTGCAATTCTATGTCTGTCATATTGTTTTGGAACTATCGTGAGGATTTCGTCTGTTCTTGTTTTACCTGAACTTGCAAAGGAAATAGGCATAGGAGCGGCTTTACTGGGTTTTCTGTCCAGCCTGTTCTTCTTTGCGTACGCCTTTACTCAAAGTATGTGGGGATCCATATGCGGAAGAATTGGACCCGTAAGGGCATGTTCAATCGGACTTTTTATAGCATCCTTCGGTTCCTATATTTTTATCTTTGCAAACAACAGCTTCCTATTGGGATTATCACGATTATTTTCCGGACTCGGTACAGCAGCACTTTTCATCGGTACACTCATATTCGCAGCAGTCGCTTTCACTTCAGACAGATACCCACTCCTAGTAGGACTGACAATGAGCCTCGGTAATATTGGTACTGCAATAGCAGTAGCACCGCTTGGGATTCTTCTTGATACGATAGGCGTCACCGGAGTGTTCTTGTGTTTAAGTTCGTCCACAGCATTATTAGCCTGTATACTGTGGTTTTCAAGACGATACGACCCTTATGAAGAAAAAATAGGCTACACCAATAAGACTTTTGCTTTTTCAGATCTCTTTAAAGATACCCGTGACGCTTTATTTATGATTTTGAGTGAGAGGACGCTCCTGCTTATAGTTGGGACTTGGGCGACCACTACTGCCACCATAATCACCTTACAAAGTCTATGGGGCGTTATCTGGGTAGAAACGGCTTCCGGCGCGTCTGTTGGTGAAGCCAGAGGTTGTGTTACATGGGTAGGAATAGGTCTTATATTAGGTGCTATCTCCGGAGGATTCATAACAAAATATGCAAAAGGAAAAAGCAATGTGTTTATATTGATATGTTTTTGCTCATGGATAAGCTGGCTGACATGGTGTGCTCTTTCATTTTTTAGTGCAGATATATTTTATTTTAATATTTCCGGTTTTTCAGTTGGCCTGCTAAGTGCCTTCTGTATGGTATTCGCGAGCAGTACAATAAAAGAGATGGTTCCTGCATCGAAAACAGCGGCAATTGTAGGAATGTCCAATATGCTCAATTTTATAGCGGTCATTATACTCCAGGGAGTATCTGGAATAATCATCGGATTATTTCCAAAAGACGCACTGGGTAATTATCCTACCATCGGATACGAGACAGCATTTGGTATTATCCTACTCTGCCAGCTTTTAATTTACATAAAAATCCCTCGTGGTAAAACGCTTATGTTACGAGAAAAATAAAAACCTCAATTACGTTTTATGAAAAGAAAGATAACAGACCGCTGAGATGGCCGGCGGTCTGTTATGTTGAGCGATAGGCGATATTAATCAAATCAACCCTTTACTACGAAGGAGATCTTTGCGTTTACACGGTACTTGGTGATCTTGTCTCCTTCAACTATTGCCTGCATGTGTTTAATGTAGACATTTTCGATGTTGTGGACTGTCTTCGCTGCTTCTGTGACAGCTGACTGCGCAGCAGCTTCCCAACTTTCGCTCGATTCCGCAAGGACTTCTATTATCTTTACGATAGCCATATAAATTCCTCCTTTTTTAACAGAAAAAATCTCCAGAATTCCAACCTATTTCGTAGGGATAGATTTATTAGGATAGTAAATCAATACTGCATTACACGTGGGAGTTTGCCTGCCTGTTCGATCCAGTCACCAATCTGTCTAACAGTAGGAATCCTCCTCACCAGTTTCTTCGCCTCGTTTACTTCAGCCATTTTCTTAACAAGGTTTTCAGTTTTTCTAGTAGCCAGTTCCGGAACTGTATCGACTCCGGCTGCCTCAAGAAGTTCTGCGTATTCACCGCCTACGCCCTTGATTCGGAAAAGATCGGCATGGTTCGCCCATTTCAATATTAATTTTTCTGTTATTCCCGACTTTTTAGCAAAATCCAATCTGCCTTTTTTTGTGGAACATACTTCCAGAAGTTTCTCAATCGAAGTAATGCCCCCCTCATTTAGTTTCTGTTCGTAAGAGCTTCCAATACCTTCAATTATGCTTAGCTTGGCCAACAGAAATCACCTCCCGGTAATATTGTACAACTGTTTGTAATATTTCATACAGTTATTATATCATCTCTCTGTCACAATAAATCGTTTTTATGTTCCCCCACTTTTCTCACAAAATATACATTGTTATTTTATGGTATTCTTATATCATCTCAATAGATTTCCAAAATAGGGGAGGTGAATTATATGCCGGTAATCAGAGTAGATTGCAGTGACATGGACATCATGCAGAAAGAAAAACTTATTAAGTCTTTGACTCAGACTGCGAGCGAAATTATGGGAATTCCCGAGGCAGCATATGTAGTCCTTCTTAATGAAATGAACAAGGATAATATTGGTGTAGGAGGGGAAATGCTTTCAAAGAAACAGCACTAATCAGCTGTTTTTCATTAGCATAAAATTGCAGCCAGATATCGGACATTTATTTAACACTGACGCAGTCTGATATGACCGCGTCAGTGTTAAATAGATACTATTTTATTAGATAAGCTACTACGCTAGATTCACAAGCTTTGCTTTTACGCCTGAAACTGCGTTCAGTTTCTTATTAAGCTCTTCTGCAACGTTTTCGTCACAGGCCAGTTGAAGTATAAGTATACCGGACGTTGTGCAGGTATTGTCTTCGGCTTGGTCATGAAGACCTAGCCGAGTCCTAATAGAGCAGCCATATTCTGTAAGGATCTTCTGGACCTGTACTGCCGTGGTATCTCTCTGTTCAACTCTCACAGCCATAATCTGGAAACAATTCATCGTGATGTCCCTCCTGATATATCAAAGTTTATATATTCATGCTACTAGGTTATAATATCAGAAACAAGGTTGTTTTGCCTCTGTAGAGAAGTTACAATAAAAGAAACAAATCAACTCAAAAGTCCCTGTTGCAATTTTGGACTAAGCCTCGGAAATCGTTTCTCTATGAGGTTTAAATGGCTTGACAGACCCAGTCTATTAGTTATAATATTTCTCGTGCTTCGGCAAAGGCAGTATGAGGCGTGCGCCTGTAGCTCAGCTGGATAGAGCAACTGCCTTCTAAGCAGTAGGCCAGGGGTTCGAGTCCCTTCAGGCGCGCCACTTATTTGAAAACTGAATATTTTTTACATGGTGAGCATAGCTCAATTG
>JAAYEY010000220.1 GCA_012728505.1 Synergistaceae bacterium
ATAAACAGAAGAGAGTTCTTACAAAAGTACGGAGTCTCTGAAGAGAAGAGGATACTTGATAAATTCAGTCAGTTCCCTGAAGATCTTTACCTTATTACAGATAACAATATCTCTCTCACTTTCAAAGGAATGAGAGTTGCCAACAGGATCTGGTCAGAACTTATTTGATTCTAAACGACAGCTTACCTTATAATGTTTTTGTATAAACTGACTACATCTTATCTCATTAGTTATAAATTTACTTTTTCTATTATTTTTAAAAAAGCTGCAGGAGGGGTTCTCCTTGAAAGAAAATATTCAGGATGCAATGCGTAGTATTCCTTCAATGGACAAGATGCTTTCAATGCCTTGGGTAAGTCAATATCAGGCAGAGATTGGTCGTGAATCTGTTAAGTTTATAATTTCAGAAGTACTTGAAGATCAGAGAAAAAAGATATTTAAAAATCCAAGTTCGGTCTTTGACATTGAGGAAATATCTTTCGAAGCTGAAAAAAGGTTGAAAGTGCGGGCATACAGAAGCCTGCGTCCGGTTGTAAACGCAACAGGTGTGGTGCTTCATACCAATCTGGGCAGATCCCTCCTGGCAAAAGAGGCAATAGACGCTGTTTGCAGCGTAGCCGAAAGTTACAGTACCTTGGAATACTCTCCCCAGTCGGGAAGCCGAGGATATAGGAACGACCACGTTGAATGGCTTCTCTGTCGTCTTACAGGAGCAGAGGCTGCCATTGTAGTAAATAATAACGCGGGAGCAGTGATTCTGTCCCTTGCAGGCCTCGTTAAAGGCAAAGAATCGATAATCTCAAGAGGGGAACTTGTAGAGATCGGTGGTTCTTTCAGAATCCCGGAGATAATGGCTTTTTCAGGGACAAGAATGGTAGAGGTTGGTACTACAAACATGACTCACCTGTATGACTATGAAAATGCTCTCTCTGAAGAGACTGGGATGATCTTGAAGGTACATCCATCCAATTTTAGCCTGCAAGGTTTTACTTCTTCTGTTTCTAGGGAAGACCTTGCAAAACTTGCACATGATCAAAAAGTTATCTTTATGGAGGATCTTGGGAGTGGCATGCTTATTGAGACAGATTCTTCGTTTTTAAAAGGAGATTTCACAGTTAAAGCATGTATTGAAGCCGGAGTAGACCTCGTCACTTTTTCAGGGGATAAACTTCTTGGAGGTCCTCAAATCGGCGTTATTGCCGGCTCAGGCGAACTGATAGACAAACTGAGAAAGCATCCTCTTTTAAGGGCTCTGAGAGTTGATAAAATGACCTTTGCTGCTTTTGAAGCGACTCTTAGGCTTTACTTAAAGGGCCGAACAGAAGAGATACCCACATTCTCAATGTTAAATAGAGATCCAGATGACATGAAAAGACAAGCTGTGAAATTTAAGAAAAAGCTTTTGGACCTTTTTGGCAAGACGAGGCTTAGCGCAGTTTACCTTGATGTTGTGCTTGTCAAAGACACAGTGGGCGGAGGGTCATTCCCCGGTTCTGAACTTCCCGGCTATGCTGTTTCATTAAAGTTGCCCGAAATGGGTAGCTCCGGAAAACTTTCTGAAAAGCTGCGCCTTTTAACTATCCCTGTAATAGCAGGTGTAAGCGATGACAAGATCCTCTTCCATGTACGCACTCTCTCTGAAAAGGATGAGAAAGCAATACTTAATGGTTTTAAAGAGATGTTTTCGCTAAATAAAGAAAAGGCATAGAATAGTGGGCAACAAGGAATATCCTTTTGTTTTAGGTACAGCAGGACACATTGACCATGGCAAAACTGCCATAGTCAGAGCGTTGTCTGGGGTCGACTGTGACCGCCTCTCAGAGGAGAAAAAGAGAGGGATGACCATCGAACTCGGGTTTGCTCCTCTCGATCTTCCATCTGGAAAAACCATAAGCATTGTAGATGTCCCAGGCCATGAAAAATTTATCAGGCAAATGGTAGCAGGAGCAGCAGGAATCGATGCTGTGATGCTTGTAATCGCAGCTGATGACGGAGTGATGCCTCAGACGAGGGAGCATCTTGAAATACTTACACTTCTGGGTATCCAAAATGGCATCGCAGTAATAAACAAGATAGATTTGGTAGACGAAGAAATGCTGGAACTGGCGAAAGATGAAGTTTATTCACTTACAGCCGGTACGTTTCTTGAAGGAAAGCCACTGGTTGCTGTCTCAGCACATACCGCAGAAGGAATCCCCGGACTGTTGTCTGAAATAGACAACATGGTACTGTCGTCAAAACAGAGAGACCGCAATGGAGCATTCTTCATGCCGGTGGACAGAGCTTTTCATATCTCCGGTTTTGGTACGGTCATTACAGGGACAGCAATCAAAGGTTCTCTCTCTGTGAATAATGATTTGGAAGTCATGCCGGCACGACTGCTTTCTAAAGTGAGATCTCTTCAGGTCCATGGTGAAAATGTGGAGACTGCATTCGCAGGCCAGAGGGTTGCTGTCAACATTTCAGGAACATCCTTAGATAAAGTTAAAAGAGGGGATGCTGTAACAGCCGTTGAAAGGTTTTCGCCTACAAAATGTATCAGTGTTCAGGTGAAAGTATTAAGCTCCATCAGCGATCCGCTCGAGCATTGGCAGAGGCTAAGGCTTCATGTTGGAACTACAGATACGATAGTAAGGCTCTCTTTGCTAGACAGGGACAAAATCATTCCTGGAGAATCTGCTCCGGCTCAATTGATTCCTGAAGAAGAAATAACAGTATGCAATGATGCACATTTTATACTTAGAACATACAGTCCTCTTAGAACGATAGCAGGTGGGAGGGTGCTGCTTACCTCAGGAGAAAGACCTAAATCTAAACCTTCAAAAGTGTCTCTCGTCGCTTTTTTAAATAAAGTTTCAGAGACAGAAAACGAGAAAGATCGTTTTATTGCACTTCTTGACTATAAAGGAACACTGAAGGCAAAAGATGCCCTTGTACTGCTTGGAATGGAGAAGTCCATGCTTGATAGCGTCGCCTCAAGCATGGATGCCAAAGGCCGAATGGTAACGATAAAAACAGCAGAAACGATCTACATTTCTAAGGAAAAGATCAGTTTACTAAAGGTCGAACTGAAGTCGGCACTTGAAAGATTCCACAAGGAACATCCGGAACGAAAAGGAATGGAGATAGAAGAAATTTCAAAAATCCTTATAATTCCCGATACCCGTTTTGTTAAAGAACTGGTCAGGATTTTTATCAAGGATTCATGGCTTGTTCTTGATATCGACAGGTATAGACTATCAGAGTTTGAACCCTTTGATGAAGTGAAGTTCTTCTCACAGGTATCAAAACTCAGGGACTTTGCGTTGTCCTCAGGATATGCCATGCCTTTGATAGAGGAAGCTAGAACAGCCCTTAATCTTTCCGAAAAAGAAATGAACAGGTTAATTACATATCTTAAAGAACGAAAGGATTTGACTATCGTAGGTGATAGTTATCTCCTCTTTTCAAGCCTAGAGGAAGATTTGAGAAAAAAACTTGCCGAAATTGATGGTGATATAACTTTGGCAGGAGTTCGTGATTTAACAAACAGCAGCAGGAAGTACATCCTTCCTTTGCTTGAATATTTCGACAGCAAGGGACTCACTCGTAGAGTAGGAGAGAAAAGGATGCTTCTCAAAAGGAAAGACTGACTCTGTTTTTTAAGTTCTGTGCTGTCATAAACCCAATTGTACCAACTAGTCAATATTATTAAAAACTTGATTTTTGTCTAGTTTTGTTGTACAATAGTACGAATGTTGGTCGGAGGTGAAGTGTATGGCGCAAAACCTAGAAAACATAAGGGAGCTAGTGCGTCTGCACAAGGGTTCCCGCATTTTTTACAGAGCTGCGAATGGACGTAGAAAAGTTGAAGAGCGAAACGGGGTTATACAAGAAACATACCCAAGGCTTTTCACCGTCTATATTGAATCTCAACAGAGTACCGTCTCTTTCAGCTATGCTGATATTTTGACTAGAGAAGTTGAAGTGCAGCTTGAGTCAAACGGGGAGAACCTTTTTTAAAACATTGAAAAAACGTGCCCTGGCAAAAGCCAGGGCATATTTTTATGGAAAATAATTTTTTACAGAGGTGATACTTCTGAAAGAGTTACTGATTTGTCCAATTAAAATTAACATCACTCTTCGAGTACTTTCTCAAAGATCGGACGGTTACCATGAGATTATTTCTCTATTCTGGAAGAAAAAGGGGATAGAGGGGTTGACAATTCAACCCAATCGCAATGAAAATATAGGTGATATTTTAGAGACCGAAGGCATCAAAATAGATGGGGAAAATATTCTTACCAAGACACTGATTTGGGCAAGATCAAGATGTCAAGATATACCTTCTCTGCGCATACTCCTAAAAAAGGAATTTCCTATGGGGAGTGGAATAGGCGCAGGAAGCGGTAATTCCGCTGCGATGTTGAGATGGTTGAGTACTAGGTATGGCCTAGATATCGTAAACGATTCAGTTTCTATGATAGGAGCAGATGTTCCGTTTCTTGCAGGAGATAAGGACGTGGCTCTTATTAGCGGAATTGGAGAAAAAGCAGACCCACTAGGACAGCTGTCAGGTCTTAACTTGCTCTTAGTTTTCCCAGGGTGGAAAACCGATACTATGGTAGCTTATATGGAATTAGACAATTTGAGAAAGCATAAAGAAAACAAATATTGTCTCGAAGAATACAAAATGGAAGCCTTGGCAATATTTGATAAATTAAAATCAAAAGAAAAAGTAGGTCTTTTACCCAACGATTTCTTGGAAGTGATATTAAAGGAGCATTCAGAGTACTGTACTGCTTTTGATATTGCGGAAAAATCTGGTTCTCTTGCTTGGGGTCTGTCTGGAAGCGGAAGCGCCCTTTTTATGATATTCAAAGATAGTATCTCACTTAAAACTGCGAAACAATTTTTAGAACATGAAGAATGGGTAACAAAAACGACGGAACTGGAGTGATGGTCAATGAGAGGGCAAAGAACAGAAAGACTTGTAAGGCTGGCAGCCAAATTTATGCTTGCTCCTTCCAAGCTTGTCTCCCTGACAGAATTAGCGGGTAAATTTAACGTATCTAAAACTGTCATTAGTGATGATGTGGAAGTAATCAATTCTGCAATGACGGCTGAAGGATTTGGCCATATGCAGGTCGATCGTGGACGTAGCGGAGGCGCTCGGTTCATTCCGCTTTGTACAGGAGAAAATAGAACTAAAATACTTCAGGGTATTGCTGAGAAACTTACAGACCCAGACAGATATCTCCCCGGAGGACTTATCTACTACAGTGATCTTATCTTTAATCCTGAAATTGCACTATCTCTTGGATACGCGATTTCTTCACTCTTTGAAGGTTGCCGGCCGGATGTAGTTATGACATCAGAGGTTAAAGGTATACCGGTCGCGATGTTCTCTGCTTATGCCATGGGAGTGCCGCTGGCCGTATGTCGCTTCAGAAACAGACCCAGCGATGGCTCTGCTGTTGGGGTCCACTATCCTAGTGCCAACGGTGATGTCAAAACCATGTATATTGGCACCAGACAACTCAAAAGAGGATGCAGAGTCCTTATCGTAGATGACTTTATGAGGGGTGGCAGTACTGCAGCCGGAATGCTCCTAATGGCGAAACAATTCGATGCTGAAGTTGTAGGTATAGGCATCTTTATCGCATCGGAAGAGCCAGAAATAAAGGCAGTACCTACCTATAGATCTCTTCTAACCCTTTCTCACAAGGAGGGAAAGGCAACACTTTTTATGAGTCCAGATAAATAATAAAAAATTTCGTTGACGGAATTACATTCTTAGCGTAAAATCTTACGCCGTAAGGGAGGTGACCATGTCATGGGAATTAAGATAAACCCTGATGAGTGTATCGGTTGCGGTGTCTGTTCACAGCTCAGCCCTGAAACATTTAAGCTTGACGAAGACGAAGGAAAAGCCACGGTTATTTCTCAGGAAGTAACAGATTCTGCAAAAGAAGCTGCAGACAGCTGTCCTGTATCCGCGATTACGATAGATTAGCAAACGCGGGCCCATAGCTCAATTGGCTAGAGCTCCCGGCTCATAACCGGATGGTTTCAGGTTCGATTCCTGATGGGCCCACCA
>JAAYEY010000003.1 GCA_012728505.1 Synergistaceae bacterium
CAGCCGGACTCCGTAAATATAAATACTGGGCTGATTTTTCTACTAAAAAAATTACAAACCTCATAAATAACCAGACATACGATTTGGCTAATTTTGATCCGGAGGAGGTTGCGTCATGTTAACTTTCGCACTCCCCACAGGGCGTTCGCTTGAAAGCTGTATAGAAATACTTGAGGGAGCTGGTCTCCCTATCAATAAACTCAAAGATCCGGGAAGGAATCTGGTAATAGATGAAGGCAGCTTTCGCTACCTACTCTCAAAACCTTCTGATGTCCCTGCAATGGTTCACTATGGAGCAGCAGACCTCGCCATAGCGGGAAGCGATGTTATAGAAGAATCGGGGATCTCGCTTGTAGAGCTCCTAGACACGCAGCGCGGTAAATGCATCATGGCTGTTGCGGGAACAAAACAAGCTGCCATGAAATTCACCGGTAAAGCGTGCAGCCTTATGGGTTTAAAAGTGGCAACAAAATATACTAGAATTGCAGAGAACACTTTTAATTCCTGGGGTGTCCAGATAAAGATACTTAAACTGAACGGATCCGTTGAACTCGCCCCAGCCCTAGGTTTGAGCGACTGTATCTTTGACATTGTAGAGACCGGCAACACACTACGAGCAAACGGTCTGATGGTCATAAAGGAGACTGCTCCTGTCTCACTTAGACTGGTTGCGGGGTCAGGTGCAATGCAGCTCCGCTGGCGTTCCATGTTCGGCGTAGTAAATTCAATCGAAAACTATGTTAAAGGGGCCCCTAATAAATGAAAAAAAAGATTATAAGAAATACCAATGAGACCAGTATTGAACTCTGCATTGAATCACCCGGAACTGAAAGAAACATAGATATCGGCTGTGGTTTTCTTGCACACATGATAGACCTGATGTTTAGTAGGGCCGGGATAAGTATATCCTTGAAAGCAGAAGGAGACACATATGTCGACTATCATCACCTTACTGAGGATATAGGAATTGTACTTGGACAGATTCTCAGGGAGACAGCAAAAGGAAAAAAGATAAACCGATATGGGTGGTGTCTCCTGCCGATGGATGGCTCACTTGCAAGGGTGGCTCTTGACTTTAGCGGAAGAGGTAGGGCTTTTTTCTCAGGTACATTCCCCTCAGAAAAATGCGGTGACTTCGATATGGAGCTCGTCCCCGAATTTTTTAATGGGCTTGCTCGGGAGGGCGGCATTACCCTTCATGTCTCACTTCTTGAAACAGATAATTCCCACCATTCGGCGGAAGCTATTTTTAAAGGGGTCGGAATGGCACTTAGGCAGGCCCTTTCATCTTCAGAGCAACAGCCAAGCACAAAAGGGCTCTGGCTATGATATTTCTCCCCGCCATAGATCTTTTCGAGGGAAATGTAATTCGTCTAACTAAGGGAGATTTCTCAAAGAAAAAGGACTACAGACTTTCCCCTCTTGAAACAGCAAAAAGCTTTCTAGACGCAGGATGCACTCACATACACATAGTTGACCTTGAAGGAGCTAAGTCAGGCAAACCTTGCCACCTTGATCTGCTTGAAAAGATAGCTTCTCTTGGAATGTTCGTACAATATGGGGGCGGGCTTCGTTCAGAAGGAAACATCAGGGATGCTCTAAGAGCAGGAGCAGCTAGGGTAATGATAGGAAGCCTGCTTTTCAAAAACGATGACATGCCTTGTCACATACTAAGCGAGTTTGGTCCAACAGCTATGCCTGCTATAGACGTCAGGGGCGGCAAAGTAGTTTACTCCGGTTGGCTCAACGAGACAGTCATGACTCCCAAGGAAGCCCTTACCTGGCTCAGGGAAATTGGATTTTCAGTTTTCCTCGTTACAAATACAGATCTCGACGGCATGATGTCCGGTGCCGACCCAGAGCTCTACAGAGAATTAACAGGGGGCAATAATGACATCGTTGCGGCTGGAGGCATCACTACAGCAGATGACATCATATCTCTGAGGGCCGTAGGAGTTGCTGGTGCCATTGTCGGCAAAAGCCTTTACGAAGGCGGTATCACGATAGCAGAGGCTCTAAGTGCTACATCAGGGGGTAAATAATAAACTATGTCAGATATAGATATAAGGCTCTTAAAATTTGATGAAAAAGGGCTCATTCCGATTGTTGTCCAAGACTCAACCAGTGCTGAGGTGTTGATGACAGCATGGGCGAACGAAGAATCTTTGAAGCTAACAGCCAACTCGGGAAAACTTACTCTTTGGAGTCGATCGAGGAAAGAGATCTGGGAAAAAGGCCTAACAAGCGGAAATATGATGAAAGTTCTCGAGCTTCGGATTGACTGCGACGGTGACACACTGCTCGCGATAGTAGAACCTTCAGGACCGGCATGTCATACGGGAAAGCGGACCTGTTTCTATCGCTCTCTATGGGGCACAGAAAATTCAACTGAATCGACATTTCTTGGACGACTTTGGTACTACCTCAACGAAAGAAAGTTGAAAAGTGCTGAAGAAAGCTACACTGCCCGGCTACTAGCAAAAGGACGATCAAGAGTAGCCCAAAAAGTTGGAGAAGAGGGTGTAGAGACTGCAATAGCAGTGGCTACAGGAGACAAAGATAGCTTCCGATATGAGGCAGCAGACCTGCTTTACCATCTAATGGTAGCTTGTATTTCTACAGGTGTCAGCTTCAACGAGGTGACTAAAGAACTTGAATTGCGCCACAGAAAAGATAACGGCCAATGATTGAAACAGTAGATTACTGTGCAAAACGGGGTAATCTCTTTAGATGCCGGTTCCATAGAGAAAAAATCAAAACTGAAATAATCCCCATATAGAGACACTATTCAGAACTGGATGGAGGAAACTAACAATGCACACATATAGGATAATTCCATGTCTTGATATAAAGGATGGAAGAGTTGTGAAGGGAATAAATTTCGTCGGTTTGAAAGACGCAGGAGACCCTGTAGAATGGGCTGTTGCCTACGAAGCCGCCGGAGCAGATGAAATCGTATTCCTGGACCTTTCCGGAACAAATGAATCGCGAAAGACTGTGGCTGATATTGTCAAAATCGCAGCATCAAAAGTATCCATACCTATAACAGTCGGGGGCGGAATTCGTACGGTCGATGACATTCGCACCATACTTGAGTCCGGGGCGAACAAAATCTCAATTAATTCTGCAGCCGTAAAAAGACCGTATCTAATCAGCGAAGGCGCGAAAGCTTTTGGCAGTAAGTGTATAGTCGCAGCCATTGACGCAAAAAAAAGAAATGATGGAACCTGGGAAGTCTACATCTCGGGAGGACAGGTAGCGACCGGACTTGACGCGGTAGAATGGTCTATGGAGACAAAACGACTCGGAGCAGGAGAAATCCTACTTACAAGCATAGACAGAGATGGCACTAAGTCAGGCTATGACATCGAACTCACTGCTCAGGTAAGTTCTAATACAGATATCCCAGTGATTGCTTCCGGAGGGGCGGGAGACTACTCTCACTTCTACGACGCTTTCTCCATAGGAAAAGCTGACGCAGTACTTGCGGCATCACTCTTCCATTACAGTGAAATACCAATCCTGGAGCTAAAAAAATATCTTTCTAAAAGAGGGGTTTCCGTTAGACAGTAGGCCAATTTTCATAGAACGAAATATTAAATGAAAAGTCTCATGTTCCCTCTATAGATTGAAGCCGATTTAACATTGTCTTTGAGGCTCTTTAATTCTATAATCATGATAAAGATATAAAAGGGGGTAAACTTTTTGAGAAGGAAAGAAAAAGAAGTTACTTCACGCGAGTGGATGATGGAAGTTCTGGAAAAGGGTGTTTGGATGGATTTCGCGATGGCGGGCAAGGACGGCTGGCCATATATTGTACCCCTTAATTACGGATTTAAAGATAATTTCATAATAATACACGGGGCAAGAGAGGGCAAAAAAATAGATCTCTTGCGCGAAAACAATAAAATTGCATTCAATTTGTCCATTGATACGGAAGTAGTACGTAATAAAGACAACCCTGCAGAATTCAGCATGAAGTATAGAAGTGTATCAGGCCAAGGAGTAGCATCTTTCATTGAAGACCTTGACGAAAAAAAGGAAGCGCTCAAGATTTTGATGCGTCAGTACGACGGACCAACAGAGCCTATGCCTGAAGGTGTCCTTAAAGCGACAGCAGTCATCAAAATTCAGATAACTGAGATGACCGGTAAAATCAGCAAATACCCCAAACCTGAATAATATTTTCACTTCTATGGCCTTTGTCTGACTCAGAAAAGGAAATTCTTGACCAAAATAAAAAAATAACAGAGGGAGCCTAAAACTATTACTCTGAAATAGGTCCCTCAGTACGTTCTTTTATGTATTTCATGCGAACTTGGAGAATTCTGTGATTTTGGACCTCCAGCACATGAATGTCCCATGATCCGAACGTAACCAACTGCCCCTGTGTTGGGAACCCTCCTGAAAGCTCGAGCACCATTCCTGCCAGTGTATCGATATCCTCAAAAGCGGTATCGAAAGGATAAGAAAGAGCGTCGGAAAGCTCTTCTATATTGACTTGCCCCTGTACCAGATATGTACTCTCATCTTCTACTTGGATCTCGGGAATTTCTGTATCGTATTCGTCCTGTATGTCTCCAACTATCTCCTCAATGAGGTCTTCAAGAGTTATCAGTCCAGCCATGCCTCCATACTCATCAATGACTATAGCTATATGTGTTCTTGATTTTTTCATTGTGTCTAGAGCTTCGTCAGTCTTCATAGTTTCAGGAACAAAAAGAGGTTTCCTCATAAGTTTCAGGATGGAGATGTTTTTATCACCGCGCGTCAAAGGACCAAGAAGATCTTTGGCGTAAAGTATCCCAATCACTTGGTCTAAGTCTTCTCTATATACGGGGATTCTGGAATGCCCACTTGCAATGAATTTCTTAACTGCCTCTTCTGCAGTGCCATCCTGTTCTATCGCACAAACATCAGTCCTTGGTTCCATAACCTCGGAGACCCTTGTCTCTTCAAAGGCTATGACGCCGTGGATCATTTTGCGTTCATCCTCTTCAAGCGCACCACCCTCGGAAACTATGTGGTCTATCTCCTGACGGGAGATCAGTGAACTGTACGAGACCAAATCCGTTCCCGATATTTTTCCAAAAAAACTCAACACAGCTCTTAGAGACCATGTCAAGGGAGTCATTATTGTGCTAAGAAACTGAAGAAAGGGAAGAGAGAAAAGCAATACGCCCTCTTTTTTTGCTATGGCAAAATTTTTGGGCAGAATCTCACAGAAAACCACAATCAAAATCGTCATCACAGCTACAGCAAGAGCAGGGCCAACTGTTCCAAAAAGCTTAATCGCGACAGTAGTGGCAACGGCACTGGCTGCAATATTCACCAGGTTGTTTCCTATAAGAGTAACGTTTATGGCTTTGGCTGTGTTATGTACAAGCCAGAGGAAACCTTTTCGGCGATGAGGATATTCATCAGATAAAGCAAGTAACTTCCCTTTCCCTGCTGCCGTTATCGATGTCTCTGTTGCGCTGAAATAGACTGAGAGTATCAGCAAAACGACAAGCAGGATAATACTGCCCGATATGTCGGAACTCACCAACAATCAACCTCCTTGAAATTAAGAGCGGTATCGGTTTCAATACTCGCTAATTAATGCATAGCATAGCACAATTGCAAAAAAAACGGCAGTTCATTCTCAGAGGAGTAAGGACTGTCGTTGTTATGGGCGATTAAGCTCGCATTTATACAGCCTTATATTTAGTTTCTGTGTTTATCTTCTGGTTAATCATTCTACCTGAATTCCGGAAATACGCTTATCACTCTTTCAAGCATACCGTTTATTTCAGCTATCGCAACACCGTAATTCGTAATCGGAACATTTTCTGCATCTGCCATTATAAGCCTTGACATTAGCTGCTTCCTTGTGAACATGCACCCCCCGCAGTGGAGAATTAGGGAATATTCTCCGATGTTTTCAGGGAAATCGAGCCCTGCAGAAATATCTACTCTGAGTCCTTCTCCCACTCTTTCTCTGAGCCATTTTGGTATCTTTTCACGTCCGATATCTTCTTCAAGAGGTGCGTGGGTGCATGTCTCAGCTACCAATATTTTGTCGCTCTCCTTAAGGTCACGTATCGCTCTCGCACCTCTTACGAACGTGGCTAAATCTCCTTTGTTTCTCGCCATTACTATCGAGAATGAAGTGAGGGGGACATTTGCAGGAAGCATCGCGTTTACTTGCGGAAAGATTTGCGAGTCTGTTATGACAAGACCTGGAGGATCTTTTAGAGAATCAAGCAGTTGTTGCAAACGACCGAGGGTTACAGTTAGCGCAAGTCCACCGTTATCAAGTACATCCCTTATGACCTGTACCTGAGGCAGTATCAGCCTACCTTTTGGCGCCTGAATATCCTGAGGGGCAACAAGTACGACAGCCGCACCCTCTTCGAAAATGTCCCCCACTAAAGTGGTACTCTCAAAATCCATCGGCGCATTTTTAACTATTGCAGAGAGCAGTTCCGCCCTGTAATTCCTTTGGTTGGCGGAAACCGCGGTAAAAGGGACGCCTAACTTCGAGTCAAGTTCAGATAAAATATTTTCGACCATACCGGGGTCTATTTTGTCTATCTGATTTAATACACCAATCACTGGTATCTTCCTTTTTTTAAACTCCTCCAGCCATTTCTTTTCCAAGGAAATATCTTCAGTTTCTTCCGCGGATATGACAAGAAGGGCAAGGTCTGTCCTGTCCATCATTTGCATAGACCGAGATACCCTGAGTTCGCCCAGTTCTCCGGAGTCGTCAAGACCGGCCGTGTCTATCACCGCGATAGGACCAAGAGGCAGTAGCTCCATGCTTTTGATAACAGGATCCGTCGTTGTTCCTGCATGACTCGATACCAAAGCAGCCTGCTGTCCCGTGACAAGGTTTATAAGGCTCGATTTCCCTGCGTTACGCCTTCCGTAAAACCCTATATGCAGTCTGTTGCCTCTTGGAGTATCCTGAAGATTCATGCTGTCACCTCAATATTATCGAATTTATTTCTATCTTGTTACGCTGTAGGCCGTTCTCTATCATAAAGTCCTGAGTACGGACAAGTTCTTCTATATCTCTTTTTCTAATAGTGCTGTCAAAATCATACCATGGGGTCATCATATTGACTGCTTCCTTGGGGAGTCCTGTCTCTTTCTGTGTCATTTCAGCTGCCTTAGCTGGATTTTTTTTTATCCATTCTAAAGTTTTTTTATGCGCTTCCATGAATTTAGATATCGCTTTAGGATAGCTTTTAGCAAATTTTTCTGTCGTAGCGATGACAATGGTAGCGTCAACAAGCCCTTCTCCGTTCTTCAACATGCGACCTCCCGAGTTAAGTGCCTTATAGGCAGCTGGGCCGGCTAGAAGAGCTGCGTCAACACTTCCCGTTCCCAGTGCGTTCTCTCCTGAAGAAAGACCCATCTGGACAAATTCAACATCTTTTACAGACATATCCTCTTTATCAAGAGCAGCAGCGAGCAATTGATGAAGTATCGTCCCTTTTGGCCCTGCGACCTTTTTGCCCTTAAGATCCTTCACACTTTTAATTGTTGGGTCTCTAACAACGATCATAAAAGCCTTGGGAGCTCTTGAATAGATTCCGATAATTTTCACATCAAGCCCCTCAGAGGCAGCAAGAATGGCAGAAGTAGAACCAAGGCAGCTTGCTATTCCTATTTCTCCTGCGGCCATAGCTTCGGTCTGTTTGGGGCCCTCTGTTATCTCTGGAAAAGAAAGGTCAACCCCATCATACGCTTTCTCAAACG
>JAAYEY010000221.1 GCA_012728505.1 Synergistaceae bacterium
TGCACTTTACTGTAATTACTTCGCCCACGTCTATCTTCTCAAGATCTTCGACTGTTTGCGGTTCAGGTATAGACCACCCGGCCTCGATGCAACATTGCAGATATTCTTTTAAAACCTCAGGAGCCCTTTTTAAAACGTCTTCCCTATCTTCGCCCTCGACCCAGCAACCGAAAAGGTTCACGAAATTTGCAACCCAGAGCCTTCCTCCGTCATATCCGAAAGCCAAAACAGCAGGATAAACATATTCTTTCTCCATCTTATCCCAGCACCCTTTCTATCACTCTCATAAAATTGCCGCCTGTAAACGCTTCGTAATCATAGGGGGTCAACTTTTCCTTCATCGGTCCAATGAACCGCCTATATGCATCCATATGGTCTATAAATAGGTCCCCTAGGCTGCTTCCGGCATTGCTAAAACTGAGCGATTCAATGCAATCACAAAGATCCAATCCTAATCCAACGCTTTCTCTTCCAGCTATCTTAGTTATATGCCGAAAATGTTCAAAAAATTTTTCAGGGTTGCGTTCACCTGATATATCGGAAACAAAGAGCGAATATGCGTTAAGACCGATCACACCGTTGAAATCAGCTATTGTCTTTATCTGGTAATCAGTAAGATTTCTAGCCACTTCGCATAGAGAGCGACAGTTTGAATGAGAGGCTATAAATGGACCCTTCATCAGCCCTGCCACCTCGTAAAAACCGGGGTCATTCAGATGGCTTACATCGATTACCATACCCATCTGCTGGGCTCTCATAACGAGTTCTCTTCCAAATCTTGTAAGACCTCCGGGATATTTGGGCGCATCTGCAGTTACAAATGTGCTGCCGTCTCCGACGCAGTTCCTCCTCGACCATGTGAGTCCTATAAACCTTACTCCAAGGTCATAAAAAGTTCTGAGGAGGAAAATGTCATCGCCTAGAGGTTCCGCTCCTTCAAGGGATAAAAAGATAGCTATCTTTCCATTCTCTACTGCAGTTTTTGCTTCGGTGGAATTTCGGCAGAGCGAAAAGAACTCTCCTGACTCTTCCAATTCCTCCATCAGTGCTGATATTTGGTCCAAAGCATTCCGTAGCGCACCCTCGGGCAGATATTCGTCACAAACGTACAAAGAGCAGATTAGCGCACTTATACCTGCTTCTTTTAGATTTTCAAGATATTTTCTTTCTAGTACCTTTTGTTCCCCCCGTTTTCTAAAGCTCAAGACATCAAGAAGCACGTCAAAGTGAGCATCAATTATCATGTTCTACATCTTCTTTCCATCCCATATTTACTGACAATACATTAGAGCCTCAAGGTAAAAATTATCAGTCATCCAACCTGCTAATTTTAATTCTCTGTAACTCAATATTTGTGAGATCGAACCATAAAAGTTCACCCTTCAAACCTTTTTCCAATGATGATAATATCTTTATTGCTTCTGATACCTCAAGAGAGGCAACAAATGTCGGCGTAAAAGGCGTATTTCCTTTTTCTGTCTCAATTCCTTTGTCTGGGACATCGTCACCTTCCCATAGAGACCTGTCTCCGGGATATAAGACACCTATCTGTCCAAACATTCCTCCTATCGCTCCATGGATAAAAGGCACTCCTAGATTTCTGCATACTTCAAAGAGGATCCTACGGCTTTTATTGTTATCAAGAGCGTCGATTACGACAGAAGAACCCTCCAGCAGTTCGCGCCCGTTTTTCTCATCAAGGGAAATGATGTGAGCGATGGTATCAACAGCACTGTTCACAACAGTGACCCTCTCTGCAGCAGCCAATGATTTAGGCTTGCCTATATTTGCTTCGGTTGAGAAAAGCTGGCGATTCAGGTTGTCTTCATTAAAGACATCCCTATCTATCATAACTATCTCTCCAACTCCGGCCCTTGCAAGCATCTCTATGATCCACCCGCCAAGACCGCCACATCCTACTACAGCAGCTCTTGAACTTAATAATTTTAGCTGTCCTGCTATACCTATAGTGCCTATATTTCTCTGATATCTAGATGGGCAAATATCATTTTTGAGCGCAATAATTTCAACTTCACGAGACTTGAGACCAAAATCGGAGGCGATTTTACAGCAAATAGCAAATGGTATAGTTTTTATCCCACTGATAACCTCTGATTCCCTATGCAAAATATCAACAAGGTTTATAGACAACATTCACACATCCTCACCAAGAAAATCTTATACATTGAATTATTATAGTATATCTAATAAAAGGAAAATGGACCTACAAGAGAGTTTTTATCGAAGAATCTGCATTTGATGTAAAATAGAAGCATGGATTACACAGTTAAAACGACTTCCAAGTTTAATAGTTTAGATTGGAAAAATTCCTCCTTAAAAAAAGCTCTGGTACTTATGAGTGGAGGGGTTGATTCGACTGCCGCCGCCCTTTTACTCCTCAAAGAAAACTATTCCCTGGTCGGAATTACAATGGAGATAATGGATCGAGACAATAATTCGGCGACTGAATCTGCGGCCTCGGTATGTAAAGAGCTTTCAATACCACATTTTTCCGTCAACATCTACGAGAAATTTAGAAATGAGATTATCTTACCTTTTTGTAGTTCATACACTCTAGGACTGACGCCCAATCCATGTGCAGAGTGCAATGAGAAGATAAAGTTCGGGTTACTCTGGGATATAGCAGAAGATATATTAGGAAAAGATTTTTTTGTCGCAACAGGCCATTACGCCAGAATTATCAAAGAGAATGACAGGCATTACCTGGCATCCGGCATAAACAAATCCAAAGACCAGTCATACTTTTTAAGCGGCATCTCTGCGGAAAGGATCCCAAGAATACTTTTCCCTCTGGGTGATTTGCGTTCGAAAGAAGAGACAAGAATGTTGGTCCGATCGCACGGACTTTCAGTTTCTGAACGATCCGAAAGTATGGAAATATGTTTTGCCAATGAAAATGGATACAGATCTATGGTCAGCTCCGGCTCTATACCCGGACCAATTAAAGACACCTCAGGAAAATTTTTGGGGGAACATACAGGAATAAGCTACTACACCCTTGGCCAAAGGAAAGGATTAGGAATAGCCTCGAAAAATCCGCTCTATGTAGTATCCATTTTGCCTGAGACTAATACTATTGTTGTAACATCGAGAGAAGATGCTTTCCGTTCAGAGATAGTTGCCGATCACATAAACATTCTGGCACCTGAATTTATTAATCTGGGATCACATTTTTTGGGTAAGATCCGCTCTCAGGGCGATCCCTCTCCATGTAAGATAATCTCACTCAGCGATAATGAAATAAAAGTGCGTTTTGATATACCCATTTTCGCCCCCGCACCCGGCCAAAGACTTGTCCTTTACACGTCCAAAAAATATGTGGCCGCAGGGGGGGTAATCAAAGAGTCTTACAGATAAGGCAATATCTGTTTATGTTTTACTATAATAAATGGACTAAATTTTACAAAAAGGGACAAATAATTTTAAAAAGAGATAAATGACATCCCCAACAGGGGGAAATACTTTTATCGATTCGAACATTTTATCTATCTATTATTCCAAACCTGATTTATCATAGGGACGACATCTGCTACAATGTTAGGAATTCAAAACTCTTTTGGAGGGTCGCTCATGACACTGCGCAGAAAGACACAGATTGCTCTGGGGATTACATTGCTCCTCCTCCTCATTATACTTGACCTTACTTTTACAAGTTTCCTCAGAACATCTGCAGAACAGACAGACAGAGAACGGATAAAGCTTAATCTTTCAAGAGCTGTCGTATCTATAAACGCTGAGGCAAAGACTCTTTCAGCGATAGCTGTAAATTGGGCTCACGCAGACTCTACCTGGAACTACATGAACGGACGTAATCCAAAATACGCTTCCGAAGTCCTTAATAGGGATGCTTTGACTGAGGTCGGTATTTCTTCAATGATATTTTTAGACAACAACCGTATAGTAAGGATTTTTAAAGATTTTAGTCCAGAGGATGAACCCTCATCGCCTGTAAGCGAATTCTTAGCGATACTAGACGACCCAAAAAACGAGTACCTTTTTGACGACACGGGATCATCAGGGACAAGCGGAATTGTCCTTTTAGAAAGTGAGCCTATCCTTTTTACAGTGAAACCTATCCTAACATCGGATATGAAGGGGCCTTCCGCGGGTAACCTCATTGTCACGCGAAAGCTCGGGCCTAAACTGATAGATAGTATTTCAAGGAATCTACATTTTCAGTTCGCTATCGAACCTACAACAGAAAGAGAAAAACAAAACGCTGATGAATTACCGCTTGTCTCTATAGACAAAACGGATAGAAAATCTACTGCAATATCAGGGCAAATGCTTGTAAGGGATCACAGTGGAACTCCTTCTTTCTGGGTAGTTGGAATCGATAAAAAGGAAGATATAGCTGCCGCTGAAAAAAAGATTCAATACCTTTTCCTTATCTTCGCTGTAATTGTTGTGCTGCTTTCTTTTCTCTACGACCTCTTTTTCAAAAAATCTTTTTCTGAGAGAATCGATAAACTTCAAAGAGAGATAGAGACCATAAGAGACAAAAAGCTTCCTAAAGGCTTTGTAACTGTTGATTCTAAAAAGGATGAGATAAACAGTCTTCAGAGAACCCTCAACGATGTTATCGCCTACCATGATTTCACACAGGAACACAAAGACAAGATGGACAACATAAGCTTGATGGTTTATGAACGTTTTGCACAGGCAGGAAACCGTCTTTGCTATAAAACTCTCGAAGACATAGCAACTGCGTTCTCACCTGGGGATGAGAACTTTAGAAACGCTCTCCCCCGTGCAGCAAAAATGACAGTGAAGTTTTGTGAAAAACTTAAAATGTCTGATGAAGAAAGATTCTATGCGCACCTAGGTGCTCTTTTCAGCAGGATAGGGATTCTTGGATTGCCTTTCACGATAAGAAACAAAACTACAGAGCTTTCCCCTGTTGAGCTCAGGGACTATCACAGATATCCAGCAATATCCAAGGATTTCCTTGAATCAGTTGAGCTTTTGCGCCCGGCAACACAGATACCTTACTGCTGGAAAGAAAAATGGGACAGCACGGGTTTCCCAAGAGGACTAGGCGAAAGTGCTATTCCGCTACAGGCAAGGGCTTTTGCAATTGTTGATGCCTGGAATGAGATGACCAGACCCTGGCTTGGCAGAAAACTACCAACTCAATTTGAGGTTGAGCTAAAGCTTAGGGAACTTGCCGGATCTGATTTTGATCCCTCTCTGGTAGAGCAGTTCATAGAATTATTGAAGGAAGAGAAAAACATCTAAGATGGATATTGTTGACGCCAGGGGGTTGGATTGCCCTAAACCTGTAATAAAGACAAAAGAGACCGTAGAAAAAGGATGCAGATCTTTCGCCGTTTGGGTAGATAACGAAGTAGCATCTGCAAACGTTACAAGGTTTCTCGAAAACAGAGGTTTTTTGGTAAATAAAGAGTACGGAGAGACTTCTATCGTGCTCGAAGCAAAGCTTAATACAAAAGATGCCGTGATACGTCCTGAAAGAAAAGGATCCCTAGGTCTGTTGTTGACCTCTGATAAAATAGGCGCCGATTCAGACGGGCTTGGCAAAGTTTTGATGAAATCTTATCTTGGCACTCTCGTGCAAAGTGAAAAACCTCCCACTGCCATCGCTTTGATGAACGACGCTGTGAAGATGGCGGTGACAGGGTCGTCTGAATTTGATTACCTCTGTGAACTCAGCGACAGAGGTTCTCTGATACTAGTTTGCGGGGCATGTACTAAGCATTTTGGGATTACCGACGATGTAAAAGTAGGAATAATATCAAATATGTTTGAGATTACAGAGGCAATCTTTGGTCCTACAAAAACGACAGTCGTAGGCTAATGATGTCAATATATCTTAATAACGCCGCGACGACATGGCCCAAACCGCAAAGTGTACCGGATGCAATCTATGATTTTATAGCAAACCGCGGAGCCAATGTTGCGAGAGGTTCTGCTTCAATAAGAGATTTACAGAGCTTGGACAACGTTTTTACTTGCAGGCAAAAACTTGCAGAACTCCTTGGCGGCTACAAAAAACGTGACCCAAGGTTCATAACTCTAACCTCCAATGTTACCGAATCCATAAATATTATTATAAAAGGATTTCTTAGACCCGGAATGAGGGCCATTACAACCTCTATGGAACATAATGCAGTTATTAGGCCTCTTAGAAGAGCTGAAAGCGAAGGGGCCTGTGTCGACATCCTTCAGTGCAGTATGAAGGGATATCTAGACCCTGCGTTTCTTAAAAAAAACCTTTCCGAAGGAGCAGATATCGCGATAATAAACCAATGCAGCAATGTCAGCGGGTCACTTCAGAATATCGATGATATTGCCCAAGTCTGTAAGGAATCAAATGTACCACTCGTCGTAGACTGTGCCCAGACAGCAGGCATAATTCCAATAAGCGCTGAGGATCTTGGCGTCGCTGCTTTATGCTTTACAGGGCACAAAGGACTCTTTGGACCTCAGGGAACCGGTGGCATAGTATGGGACCCTGAGTTTGCAAAAAGATGCACCACTCTCTATGAAGGCGGCACAGGAAGTCTTTCGCACGAAGAATTCCAACCTTATCAGATGCCGGATAAGTTCGAGGCTGGGACACCAAATCTGCCTGGGATTGCAGGCTTACTTGCCTCTCTTGAGTGGATTGAAAAAGAGGGCATCAAAAAAATCAGGGAACATGAGGACTATTTGGGCAAAAAACTAAAAGAGGGGCTTATGGGGATAAAGGGACTCAAAATCATCGGCCCCGGACATGATGACCAAAGGCTTCCCGTATATTCCATCAACATCAATGGTATGGACAATGCTAAAATTGCACGCGACCTCTCAGATATATACGGTATCGAGACGAGACCGGGACTTCACTGTGCTCCCCTTGCCCACAGAACTTTGGGTACATTTCCCGAAGGAGCTCTCAGAATATCTCCAGGCTATTTCAACACTGAGGATGAGATAGACCTTACTATAAATGCGCTGGCTGAAATTTCGAAGGGTTGAGAACCGTACTGCGTTTTTAATTTCTAACCTGATATAATTCCTTTAGATATAAGTACCTTTCGGGCCTCTTCATCTGCAGGACGGTATCCTTTGGTCAAAAGATCTCTTATATATGTTTCGTTGTAAGTAAAGCTAAGTATTAGATTAGCTAGCCATAGAGTAAAAACATTTGCAATGAACATTATGACAGCCCATTTCGCATCACCTCTGTATATCGGGACACAAAAACCGAAGAATAAAACTGTCCAGCTAAATCCTACTTTCGCTGTCCGAAGCTGACCTGTAACATCTTCAAGCCTTATGATCATTTACTCCGGTCTCCCCGTTATTATCTTCATCAATTGTCTTAACTGCTATTTTTGACATGCCCATCCATGTGACCGCCATTAAGCAAGCCATCACAGGAAGCGAAAAATATTTAAATTCTATGCTACCTCTGAAGTAAGCTACAAGGAAGTAAACTAGACCGGCTAATGCAAACATAAAAAAAATTTTAGAAAGCTTATTGATTATTTTAGCTGTCCGAAGCTTCATAGCGACCACCCTTTGATAAATATATATAATACTGAATGAATAATACCACAGAGCTGCTCTAAAAAGGTATAATTCGTAGGGATCAAACTAAAAGAGGGGGATTTATTATGTTAATGTATTTGCTCGTAGCAGTTGCAGTTATAGCGATCTGGTTAATGACAACTTACAACGGTCTAGTAAAACTTCGCAACTTGAAGGAAGAAGGATGGAGCGGTATAGACGTTCAGCTAAAAAGACGCTCGGATCTCATACCAAATATCATTGAGACTGTAAAAGGATATGCTTCCCACGAGAAAGAGACTCTGCAAGGAGTCACTAATGCACGTGCGGCTGTAATGAACGCTGGAAACGACCCTGAGGCCCGGGTGCAGGCTGAAAACGCTCTGACCGGAACTCTACGCACCCTCTTTGCAGTTGCTGAAAGCTATCCTGATCTTAAGGCAAATACAAACTTCCTTGACCTTCAGCAGCAGCTTGGGACGATAGAAGATGAAATACAAATGTCGAGACGGTATTACAACGGAACCGTTAGGAATCTCAATACTACAATACAGCGTTTTCCTGCTGTTTTGATAGCAAAGCAGTTTGGCTTTAAGGAAGCAACGTTCTTTGAGGCAGAAAATGAAGCAAGAGAAAACCCGAAAGTTTCCTTTTAAGTGACCATTCTGATACTAAGGGGAGGGAAAATATGAAGACGAGTAGATTTAATCTTTTTTTAAAAATTTCTCTGTTTTCTTTGGCTCTCTTCATCTGCTTGTCTCTAGCCCCATGCGCAAGTGCAAGAGAGACATTCAACAAATTCAATGCTGATATTGAAATAAATGAAGACAGCTCGATCGTTGTGACAGAAGAAATTTTAGTCAACGTAGAGAATATTGAGATCAACAGGGGCATAATCCGAGCTCTACCTGTTGAATATAGGGACGAAAAGGGTAATTCTGTAGAACTTGGCTTTGAACTTCTTGAAGTGAAACTTGACGGAAGAGAAATTCAACAACAATCAGTTAGAGCTGGACCAAACATGGAAGTAAGAATAGGAGATCCCAATAAAATTATCAGCAAAGGACTCCATACCTTCCTCATAAGATATCAGGTCCAGAGACACATCGGTTTTTTTGAGGACCATGACGAACTTTATTGGAACGTAACAGGAAAAGACTTTAATTTTCCAGTACTCGAAGCCTCGTGCAGTGTAGCTCTTCCTGGGAAAAATTTCGGAGAAGGGTTCAACACAATTGAGTGGTATGTAGGACAGTACGGCACAAAAGGAAACAAAAACAGAGCCCGATTGGACTCTGGCAGAATAATCACAAAAAGCCCTCTTGAACCGGGAGAGATTCTTACTGTTGTTTACACTTGGCCAAAAGGTCTCGTCACACCGCCACCACCACCCGCAAAGGACAATGAAAAAGCACAAGGTGCTATCGCCATTGCAACTTTCTCATTAATTTTTGGGTGGTTCTGGTTCGCTTGGCGGAAGTGGGGTAAGGATCCGGATAAAAAAACTGTAATTCCACTTTTCTATCCTCCTGAGGGCAAATCCTCAGCATACCTAAGATATGTAAGGGATATGCGCGTTGACCAAACAGGCTTTACATCTGCAATAATAGGACTTGCCGTTAAAGGCGCACTTATAATTGAAGAGGTAGAAGGAGAAAAGACCTTCTTTGGTAAGAACAAAGGTCATTTTGTGCTAAGTAAAACTGATACGAATACGGAAGACCTAAAGTCAGAAGAAAAAGCTCTTATGATGCAGCTCTTCCCGGGAAGTATCAACCGTTTACCCCTTTTACCTGATAACAGCAGTATAATCTCAAGTTCCATGGGAAGTTTGGCCCGAAACTTCAGGAAGGAAAACAATCTTATTTTCACCAAAAACACGGATAAGATGATACCCGGTCTTGCCCTCTACTTAGCTGGGACAGCTGGGATTTATCTGTTCAGTGGCGAGTATCCTCTAAATTTTATACTCGCTTCAATCTGCGGACTGTTGATAATTGCGCTCGGCATGATGCTCGGCAAGGCTGCTAATACCAGCGGTCAAAACACTAAACAGATTATTGGAAGAGCTTTTCCAGCGGCTGTTGTTGCCCTCGTGGGCTCGGCCGCACTTATCGGCGAAGAATTCTCACCTATAACCTTTATCCTCTTTGCTGCCTCAGCAGGCATAATTGCTGTAATGAGACCCCTTATGGTATCAAGGACCCTGAAGGGCAGTAATATTTTAAGTGAGACAGAGGGGCTAAAGCTATACATGGATACAGCTGAAAAAGAACGCCTTGAAATGTTCAACCCGCCGGAAGAGACCCCTGAACTCTTTGAGAAACTTCTTCCTTACGCTCTGGCTCTCGATGTCGCTAAAACGTGGGGCAACAGGTTTGAAAACGTTTTGACTAAGGCCCAGTACAAACCTGAATGGTACGTCGGACCTTCTCCATTTTTGTTTTTGAACGGCTCAGGTCTGAATGATTTTTCCTCAAGCTTTGGAAACAGTGTAGGTAGCAGTATAGGTCCAAAAGCCGCTCCGGGAAGTACTTCCGGTATGGGTGGAGGAGGCTTTTCAGGAGGCGGAGGAGGCGGCGGTGGCGCCGGTGGCTGGTAGTTAAAAA
>JAAYEY010000222.1 GCA_012728505.1 Synergistaceae bacterium
ATGGAATGCGCTGTTATACCCATTGCAACAGGGATAAAGGCACAAAATCTTCGTGAACTTCAAACAGGTCTTACCCAGATTCCGGACAGTTCAATTTATTTTCATTTTTGGGGACGTATGCTCAGACCTCACATTTCTGAATCTGAATTCAACAACGACTTCGCATCATGGATATACAGCAGTTTAAGAGACCTCAAATTGGCAGAAGTGTTGAGCGCTATCAATCCTGTCAAATTTCAAAATTTTGATTTTATAAGAACAGCAATATTAGATGTTCTTGAGGAAAGGCTCGAAAACGAGGATTTCCTCAGCTGGAAAAAAGCTGACAGGAATTTTCATTTTCTTGCCTGTAGGAAACTGATGTTTGAGACAGGGAAAGAGACATTGACGCTCGAAGAATTCCCTGCTGCGGTAAAACACACGAGTCGAGAGAGCTTCTTTTACCACTTTATCGACGGCAGAAGACGTTCACAAGAATGTAAAGATGATTTCACGATTTGGCTTGAACAATTTCCTGACACGACCGATGACTTAAGGAAACAACTTAAAAGAGTTGATTCTTACCTCTTCTCCCTCACAGAACTTCAACGCCAGGTCTTCTCGATTCTTGACAAATGGCAGGCCGGCAAGGGAGGTAATAAATAATGTCTGAAATGATAAAAAAATACGCAGAAATCATAGGGCCAGCTGCTATGGACAGTCTTGTCCACATAGCAGACAGGCTAAAAAACAAAAAAATAGTGCATGTAAACTCCACCCGGTCCGGTGGGGGAGTAGCAGAAATACTCTCTTCCATGGTACCTCTCTCAAAAGAACTTGGACTGGATGTCTCTTGGGAGGTAATAGAGGGAGATGAGTCTTTCTTCAACTGCACAAAAATGATGCATAACACTCTCCAGGGAAGTCCCGGAACTCTCTCGGAAAATCAAATAACATCCTATACAGATACAAACATAAGGAACGCTGAGAGGCTCAAAGATGTTCTTCAGGATGCAGATTATGTATTTATTCATGACCCACAGCCAGCCGCTCTTATAAACAGCTTTCCGCAAAGAAAGGGAAAGTGGGTCTGGAGATGCCATATAGATGTTAGCTCACCGAATAAAAGTGTTTGGCAGTTCATCAAAAAACAGGTTTCACCCTATGATGCGTCGATCTTTTCTCTGCCTGATTTCGCACAGAAGCTTCCTCATCCTCAGTTTTTAATTACACCAAGCATCGACCCTCTTGCGGAGAAAAACATACCTCTTGAAAGAGCGGAAGTGGAAAAAACATACGCGGAACTGGGAATCCCTATGGATAAACCTATAGTGCTTCAGGTCTCAAGGTATGACAAATTCAAAGATCCGCTTGGAGTAATCGAGAGCTACCGCATCATAAAGGAACATGTCGATGTGAGGCTGGTTATGGCAGGCGGTGAAGCAAGCGACGACCCCGAGGCACTTGAGATACTAAAAGAAGTAAACGAGGCCGTCAGCGGAGATCCTGATGTAACAGTGCTCTTGCTTCCATCTGATTCACACCGCAAGATCAACGCGCTCCAAACGGGTGCAGATGTTGTGATGCAAAAATCCATTAAAGAAGGCTTTGGTCTTACTGTTACAGAGGCTATGTGGAAGAAAAAACCTGTGATCGGCGGAGACGTCGGAGGCATAAGGCTCCAGATCATCAACAGGTTTAACGGTTATAGGGTGGGAACGCCTGAAGGGGCTGCAATAAGAACCCGATACCTTATCTCGCATCCATGGAAGATGGAAAAGATGGGTAGAAACGCAAGAGAATATGTGCTTGAGAATTTTCTTCTTACCGGACATTTAAGAAGATACATGACATTGTTAATATCGCTCGATGCAGAGGGAGATACGTGGGAGAGATGGATATAGCTCCTTTTAGGCTGAGACCGGAGGAGTACGCCTCCTTCTTTTCTCAATATGCTTCGGTTTCACCGCTGCTTGTCACCGATTACGACGGAACTCTTGCGCCCTTCAGGAAGGAAAGGCTTAAGGCCTTTCCTGAGCCCAAGACGTGGTCGTTACTTAAATCCATATGCGACTCAAATGCTCGTCTTGTGGTCCTTTCAGGGAGGGGGTCAGAGGAGGTCTTCAAGCTCCTCTCCCTCCCTGTGGAGATATGGGGTTGCCACGGGATGGAAAGGCGTAGCGTCAGTGGCGAAATAATAAGGATAGATGTTCCCAAAGAAGCCGTTGAAAAACTTGAAAGGTTTTCCTTGTTGCTTGATGTCTTCCCAAAAAATTCTGTGGAAAAGAAACCTTCCGGAATCGCTCTTCACTGGAGAGATAACGAGAGCAACCTTGAGATGTATAAAAAAATCTCAGGAGAAATCATAAGTTCAGCTAAAGAAAATGCTTTAAGAGTTATATCCTTCGATGGGGGAATAGAGTTTATGCTCTCCTTTTTTTCCAAGGGGACAGCCCTTCAAAATATTTGCAACGATAACAAAGATTCCCGTCCTATCTGTTATCTTGGCGATGATATTACGGACGAGGACGCCTTCAAAACGATTAAAAATGTAGCGGGAGGCGTAGGGATACTGGTCTTTGAAAGAGAGAGAGAAAGCGCTGCTGATATTAGTATCCATAACAGCGAAATAAATAAATTTTTAGAGTTCTGGCTAAATAACATGGCAGTAAAAAGGACTGAATATTAATGAAAGAAGATAAAGGCCGTTTTCTAGTCGTATCGAATAGGATGCCAGTTAGCTTAACCTGCAATGACAACAGTTGGATAGCTAAATCTTCATCGGGAGGACTTGTCAACGCCCTAAATCCCGTACTTAAAAATAGGGGCGGTTTCTGGATAGGTTGGCCAGGGACATTTAGCGATATCAAATTCTCAGATATGAAAGAGATACTTGGCCCTCTCTCTAAGAAATCTGGATATAGATTTTTACCAGTTGTTTTGACAGAAAAGGACATAGATGAGTTTTATTATGGTTTCTCAAATTCTGTTCTTTGGCCGCTTTTTCATGATTTCCAGTCAAGATGTAACATCGTGCCAACTTATTGGGATGGTTACATGAGAACGAATGAAAAATTTGCAAAAGTAGTTCTCAAGCACGCTTCAGACAAAGATTTTATTTGGGTGAATGACTATCAGCTTATTCCTCTGGGATCTATGTTGTTGGAAAAAAATCCAAATTTGAATTCCTCCTTTTTTCTTCATATTCCCTTTCCAAACGTGGACATTTTCATGAAACTTCCGTGGAGAAAAGAAATTCTTCACCAACTTACATGCTATTCACTGACCTGTTTCCAAACACGTAGGGATAGAAAAAACTTCATAGAGTGCATAAAGACCTTTTATCCGCAGGCTGTTGTTTATGGCAGAGGGCACGTACTCAAGGTTGAAATTGACGACAGAACATTCCTTGTGGGCAGTATGCCTATAAGCATAGACTATAAATATTATTCTTCATTAAGCAGTTCTCCCAAGGTGGAACAAAGAGCCAAGCAGATAAGGGAAGAAATTTATGGAGATAAAATAATGGTCGGAGTAGACCGTCTAGATTACTCAAAAGGAATACCGGAGAAACTAAAAGGTTTTAGAAAATGTTTGGAACAGCACCCTGAGCTAAGGGAAAAAATAACTCTTTATCAACTTGTAATTCCAAGTAGGGATTCTATATCAGAATACCAAGAACTTCGAAATGAAATTGAACTTCTTATTAGCGAGATAAACGGCAAATATTCTACTACCAGATGGACGCCTGTGATATGGCGTCATGGATCTCTTTCCGAAACAGAGCTATACGCAGTATATAGATCGGCGGACATTGCTGCTGTAACATCCCTGAAAGACGGAATGAACCTTGTTTGTAAGGAGTACTGTGCTAGCAAAGGAAAGGAAAGCGGAGTGCTTATACTGAGCGAGTTCGCCGGCGCTGCGATTCAGCTTTCAAGAGGTGCGATACTTGTGAATCCTTATAATATCAATGACATCTCTGAAACGATATACAGCGCTTTCATGATGGGGGAGCAAGAGAAAAAAGCTAGGATGCGTTCGATGAGAGAGTCTATTAGAAGGCAGGATGTTTTTTGGTGGGTAAATAACTTTCTAAGGGCAGCAACGGGCAAAAAGCTTGAGGATTTTCCCGAACAAGACCTGCCATCTTTATGGCCTGGGCTTTTAAAGCTAAGTAAAAAATATTACACTGACGAAGTCTGATATGACTCCGTCAGTGTTAAGTAACTACTTTTTTCTTTCGGAATATTCTACGCCAAATTTATAAGCTTTGCTTTTACGCCTGAAATGGCATTCAGCTTCTTGTTAAGCTCTTCTGCTACGTTATCACCGCAGGCCAGTTGAAGAATGAGTATCCCTGATGGTGAGCAGGCGTTGT
The DNA here is from genome assembly GCA_012728505.1 of Synergistaceae bacterium. Lineage (GTDB taxonomy): Bacteria > Synergistota > Synergistia > Synergistales > Synergistaceae > Caenicola. The sequence continues at coordinate 4,361 of JAAYEY010000222.1, forward strand.
CTTCAGCTTGGTCATGAAGGCCCAGCCTGGTCTTGATGGAGCAACCATATTCCGTAAGGATCTTTTGGACCTGTAC
>JAAYEY010000223.1 GCA_012728505.1 Synergistaceae bacterium
AGTACCGCTATACTGCTTACAGTAGCAGGCAGGGTGTTTAGGAAACGGGATATGTCGAAAGGACGGAAAAGCCGAACTATGAGAAGTCCTACTTTCTCTCCCTTTTGTATCAGCCTGTCGACTGTCTCACGAGCCACTGCCGCACCCGAACCCATTATGATTATTACTCTTTCCGCGTCATCTGCTCCATAATAGTCAAAGAGGTGATATTTGCGGCCTACCTGTTTCGCAAATTTATCCATTGCTTTTTGTGTTATGTCGGGTACTTCTTCATAAAATGGCGTGCTTGCTTCCCTGGATTGGAAAAATACGTCCGGGTTCTGTGCGGTGCCGCGAATAAAGGGAGAGTCAGGGCTGAGCCTGTTATATCTATGACATCTTACAAGGTCATCGTCTATTAGTGCGCGCATGTCATCATAAGGAATCTCTTCGACTTTCATCTCTTCGTGGCTGGTTCTGAATCCGTCAAAGAAATGGAGCACTGGCACACGACTTTCAAGTGTAGCCATCTGTGCAATCAGAGCCATGTCCATTACTTCCTGGACGGTCGAAGAACAAAGCATCGACCAACCTGTTCCTCTAACTGCCATTACATCGGAGTGATCGCCAAATATCGACAGCGCATTTGTAGCCAGAGTTCTTGCTGAAACATGCATTGCTGTGCTCGTAAGTTCTCCTGCAATTTTGTACATGTTGGGTATCATTAAGAGAAGTCCCTGTGATGCCGTAAATGTCGTCCCAAGGGCTCCTGCCTGTAAAGCTCCATGATACGCTCCGGAAGCTCCGCCCTCACTCTGCATTTCCTCAACGTGAGGCACTGTGCCCCAGATATTGGGACGTCCATCTGAGGTCCACTGGTCAGCCCATTCACCCATGTTCGAAGATGGTGTAATGGGATATATTGCTATCACTTCATTAACAGCGTGCGCGACGTACGCTGCCGCCTCGTTACCGTCCAGTGTAATCATTTTTTTCTTTGCCATTGCAGTTGCCTCCTCATTTTTCATTGAAAATTCTGACATTAACTATCATTATTCTCAATAATATCAAAGCGTCAATTACTAATTATTACACATAAACAGTAAAAAACATATCAGTAGTTTGTCCCAGAATAAAAGTAAATGTTTGGTTAGAACAAAAAGAGACCCAGCGATTAATGGCTTCACCTTGCCATTGTAATCGAGAGGGTCCCTAGGACTATAATTTTTGAGAAACAGTAAATTAGATCAGATTACAGTTTCAACATCGTTCCGGCGTTTTTCTTATTCGCCTTTTCAAGAATCAGTTTTGCAGTCATTACGTCATGACTTGCTACACCCATAAATAGACATGTCCTGCGCCCTTCTCTGACCGGCGCAGCCTTTCCTGACAGAACTTCGCCCATGTCCGCATAAATTTCATCTGCTAGAGGGTATCCGTTCTGAAAGAAGATTCCGTGTTCCTGTGTCCACAGGTATTGGTTGCGGCTATCACAGACGAAAGCCTTACCCTTATTAACAACATCAGCCGAGAATGTTGAGTCGTAATCGCTTGTCATACAGAAAACATCCGTCTTCAGCATGTCTGCTGTTATTGTTCTTTGAGGTTTATCGAGTATTGGAGCACAAGTTGTAACTACGTCAGCATCTTCACAGGCTTTTTTCACATCACGGCAAACTACGAATTCTACATTCGGGCATACACCCTTCATGGCTTCGATAAACCTGTCCGCCTGTTCAGGTATCGGATCATAGAGTTTCACTGTTTTGATTTTTGGAAGGACTTCTTTGAACGCACGGAGTGTTATTCTTCCTATGGTTCCGAGCGCTACAATCGCAACAACTTCAGCATTAGGATCTGCAAAATACTTTGCCCCAACTCCCGCCGCTGCGCCTGTTCTCCATGTCGTCATCCAGTTGCAATCCATAATCGCCTTGACAACCCCGGTATCGACATCATTAAGGATAAAGACACCGTTATTGTAGGGCAGCTTCCTTTGTAAATTACTGGGAAAACCGGCCACCCATTTTATTCCTGCCATATCAACTTCTCCACCTACCCAGCACGGCATTGCGTGCATATAACAGTCCGGTTTGGGGTGTACTCCAATTTTTGCAGGAAGCTCAACCTTATTTTCACCGTTGAGTCTCCAGCCTATCTCCACATGGTCCATAACCTCCCTCATCGTTATTCCGAGGGATTCAACATCTGCCTGAGAAAGAAAACGAACATCGTATGCCATTATAAAAACGCCTCCTGTATTGAATTTCCCGGCCTGCCGGGTATTATGCAAATTTGATATCAGGATATAAAGTCCGGAAGATTTACGTTTCCGGAAACAAATAATTTTTGTTCGGCGAACAGTTCGTTCCTTGCTTCCATACGCTTTTTGCAGCTATTTTTATCAGACATATAAATACCGTACAGAATCGAATGTAGAATGGACATCACTGCCGCGCAAGGATCTATAAATGAGACGAATTTTTGCGGTACTATAAAAAGAGGGTCCGAGTATTCGGTTATAGGCGAAGAGATAGAATCAGAGACTCCGATTATAGAACAACCTTTTTTGCTAAGAATTTCCAAAATGGTCTGGGTTTTGAGCGGGTATCTAGGAAAACTCATCACCAGAGCTACTGCTCCCTTTGGAGCATCCAGCAAAGTGTTTATATCAGAGATATCTGTGTTTTTGACAACCCAAACGTTTTCTTTCATAGTCCCCAAAAAATACCCTGCGTACTCTGCAAGAAAAGAGTTGCTCCCTGTTCCTACGACGATAACTGCTGGTGCTGCTGCAAGAATTTTTACCGCTTTAGAATAATCTCGATTTCTTATAAGCTCATAAGTCTCGTCCATCACTGAACGTTCCATTTCAAAGACAGTATCAAAGAGAGTTATGGGATGACCATTCTTCTTCATTGAGAATATTTCTAGGGTTCTCGGGGATGACTTCTCTATCGCATCCCTCAAAGCCGTTTTAAGAGATGAGAATCCACAGTATCCGAGAGTTTGAGCAAAGCGAACCACTGTTCCTTGTCCTGTTTCCGTCAATTTTGCAAGCTCAGCAAGGTTCACATAGGCCAGCGATTTATAATTGGACATGATATAACCACCAACGACCTTCTGTTTAGGTGACAAAAGATCATATTTAGAGCGTATATTATCAAAAAGGGAAAATTTAGCTTCATCGCTCATGGAGAATTTTCTCCTATCCTTGATAATGTTGGAGTATTTGTACTGTCTAAATATTAGTACCTCTTTTTGATTTGTCAATCAAAATATTTCAAATATTGCATAAAGATTGCGAAGACAGATTTATTGTGATAGCATCTAAATCAATCCAAGTCTATAAAAAGAGGGGCGAATGTCTAAATGAAAATCAGTAAAATGGTAGCCGCAATTGATTCTCACACTTGTGGAGAACCTACAAGAATAATTATCGGTGGTGCTCCGCTCTTAAAGGGAAAGACCATGTCTGAAAAATGGAAGGATTTTTGCGATAATCATAACGATTTTCGCCGTTTTATAATGACTGAACCCAGAGGGCATGCAGACATGTTTGGAGCAATAATGGTTCCGCCGATAAACCCAGAAGCACACACAGGAGTTATATTCTGCGATTCAGGCGGGAGTGTTGCAATGTGCGGACACGGTTCCATTGGGCTTTCCTCTACGATGGTTAACCTTGGTATGGTACCTGTAACAGAACCGTTCACAGAGGTTAAACTCGATACTCCTGCAGGACTAGTGACGTTGTCAGTAGAGGTAAAAGACGGCGAGGCTGTATCCGCTACTTTGAAGAACGTACCCTCCTTCGTATTTGCCAGGGACCTTGATCTCTACATCCCATCGCTGAATAAAACTGTAAAGTTTGATATATCTTTCGGAGGTAATTTTTTTGCAATACTGAACGCCGAGGATTTTGGCTTTGAAATCCTCCCGGCTGAAGCTGCGGAAATTACAAAGATGGGGCTGGAAGTTATTGAAGAGGCTAACAAACAGCATAAGGTTCAGCACCCTCTAATTCCGGAGAACAATAGTGTCCTGTTGGCAGAGTTCGGCATTCATAAAGAAGGACAAAATGCTAAAAATTGTGTTATTTTTGGAGTTAAAAATGTTGACAGATCTCCCTGCGGAACAGGAACATGCGCAAAAATGGCCTTGCTTGCATCAAAAGGGGAACTTAAGCCAGGAGAAATATTCCCGCACGAGAGTATTCTGGGAACTGTCTTCGAAGGTCATTACGAAGAAGGACCCAAAGTCGGCAACTTCGAGTCGGTTCAGCCATATATTAAAGGCGCAGCCAATATCACAGGTTTTAACTGGCTCATACAGCAAGACAGCGACGAGCTTCTTCCTGGATTCTTGCTCGGCTGAGTTTTTCAAGGGATACGTAAGACGAAAACGACACTAAAAGATAGGACCGGTTTTATTTTTATCTAAACCGGTCCTGTCTTGTCTTAATTTATCTTTAATTTGGTATAGTTATACATCTATACAAATTCGAACCTTAATGCGGGGGGACCTACGTGTCTAAGAAGACCATTTTTTCATTCAAATCGGTTCTTATATTTTTTATTTTATTTGCAATGTTTTTGATTTTTCCCAACTCATCGCAAGCCGAAAGTCTCGCCGATGTTCACAAAGAACTTCTCGAGTACCAGTCTCAGCCGCTGGAACGAATAAAAATTCTTAAAGCTGAAATACTTAAAATACAAGGTTTGGAAGAAGGGCTTGCGAGGCAATACGGCATACCCGTTTACCAAGTCATAAACTATGAAATGATGTTGGAAAACAACATACAGACATACCACAACATTTATTTCCTTCAAAAACAGGGGACAACCCCTTCACAATTCATATTAGAAGAAGGCAGGATAGATGAACTGGCTGAAAAAACACCCCCTTATTCATTTCTTTTGTACCTTGACTTCATAGAAGATGTAGAAAACTACAACAACGAGGCTGACAGATTCGAATGGTTGATAAAAAGAACTAAAGCTACTCTTTTAAAAAACACTGAAGAGAGGGCAGAAGCAGAAAAAAGGTTCCGTCTTGTAAACAACACTATTTCAAATACAAATGGAAATAATCTCAAACACAGCTGGGAAATTAAAGAGGTAAAGGCTAAGCTAGAGAAATGTGTAACTGTAAACACTCTTTCAAACAGTACTTTATCTTTAACAGAGAAAGAACTAAACGAAACAAAAAATACAATCGCCATCGTTGAACCAATTCTTGATAAAATTAGAGAAAATATTAAGTTCAACAGCGAAGACTTTGCTCAGCTGAATTTTAACATTATGCTAAAAACCGAATTTCTTTATAGAAGCATCTCAGTACTTGAAAGAAAATTGGAAATTGGAAATGAATTAAACAATGACCTGACGGAAATAACTCCTTTTACAAGATTTTGGATTTCAAACGAAAAGCAGCTGATTAGGGACGAAATTCTGATGGTCCTTGAATTAATTGAAAAATTGACATCCCTCAGATCTGTCTGGAGGGGGATGCAGGATCTCATAGAAGGAAATCTGGATATGTCCGGACAGAAATTTATACTTTCGAGAACCAATGACTACATATCTGACATAAGCACAAATATTAGGTTATGCGTAGATGCTATACAGACTATAAGAGAGACAGAACAGGCAGTTAAAAGAAGATTCAGCGAAGAGAACCCGCTTATAACAGATGGGGATGCGCAGAACAGAGATCAGTTCCTTGAAAACCTGCATGTTAGAAAAACAAGATACCTCTCATACCTTGTCGATTTAGGAATGATAAAGAGTCAATATCAAGACCTACAAAAAGAATCGATGCGCATAGCAGGCCAATATCACAACGAAGACAAGCTAAACTTTCTCTGGGGAGTTAGCTTAGCCAAGATTAAAGATACAGAACTTTGGTATGTCGGTGAATCCCCGATAACTGTAGGCAAGTTTTCTTTTGCACTTCTCATCTTTCTCTTTGGCATAGCCATAACCCGTTACTTCGTATATCTATTTAAAAAAAGAACATCTGACGGTTTGAGCATAACCAGACACGGCAATCTTGTGATCCAAAAGTTTATATATTACACAGGGGTGACCATTTCGACCTTATTTGGACTGTGGAACCTGCATATTCCTATTACTGCTTTCGCCTTTCTTGGGGGAGCAGCAGCAATAGTTATAGGATTCGGAACACAAAGATATACCGGAGACATCTTTAGTGGAATAATACTCCTTTTCCAGAAAAAAATCAGAATCGGAGACGAAGTGATAATAGCTGACCGAAGAGGAATCGTTGAGGAAATAACACTCCAGAACACTATTGTAAGGTGCGAACAAAGTAATCACCTTATTATCCCTAACAGCAAAGTACTTGAAGGATCGATAGTCAACTTGACGCTTAACAACTCATTCTCAAGAACAGAAGTAAGTATCTCTGTAGCATATGATACCGAGATAGAGAAGGCAATGTGTATCATGAGAGAAATTCTGAGCAAGGATAGAAATGTACTCAATTCGCCTCCCTACAAGATACTCTTAGAAGATTTCGGAGAAAGTTCTATAAAGCTGACAGCCCAATTTTTTGTCGACATAAAGGACAATCTCGAAAGGGATGTCAGAAGTTCTATTCGGCAGAAGATACTTGCAGAATTTAACAATGAAAAAATAGAAATACCATTCCCACAAAGCGACGTCAGGATTAAATCCGACTCAAAGGAACAATAAGTAAGGGGTCTCGGTCTATCTTATTTTGATTTACTATATATTCAGGGTTTCTACTTCCGCTTCTCCCTCTCTCTGGGTCACAGATTTCATGAGCGAATAGAGCCTGTAAGAAGCTGACACCATATCTATGACCGAAGATGTGTACTTGAACATCCTAGAGTTTTTCGTGTAGACTCCTTCGGCAATAAAGTTCACGCGTCCATCACGGAGAAGCCTGACGGCGTAGTTTTTGCTATCCTCTTTGCCCTCGCTATAAACGGCAATAGCGTGACCTCCTTGGTTTTTCACCAACTTCATGCAGGGGACGTCTGTGCTTCCGTCACCTATAAAAATCATCCTCGAAAATGGAATCCTACGGTCCTCTTCTGCAACGAACTCATTAATAGCAAGGTTGTCAGTCACACTTTCAATCCCTTTGTTTATCCTGTAAAGATACTGGGTCTTGGTCGTATAGTTAACAGCATTTGCCGGCCATATCGCAACATCATGCTGGTCATATATGAAAGAACTTGCATATATAGCTTTTACGTGACCGTTTATCGGAGTCCCCTCGATCATCTCTTTCAGGCCTGAGGATATTATGTAGTGTTCAAGCTTTACACCTTTTTTTACGGCATATTCGTTAATCTCGCCAAACCAACTTTTTACTCCTTTAAAAAGGTCCACTGTCTTTCCATATTTTCTAAAAGCACTTTTTGAGATCTGCACCTTTCCTGAGATCCTTGCTTTGTCGAGCATAAGTTTCATATAAGCGAGTATAGGGTCTACCTCATGCTCTCTCGCCAAGACGTTGGATTCTTCCCAGAATTCCATGGGAGTAATTTTTAGGTC
>JAAYEY010000224.1 GCA_012728505.1 Synergistaceae bacterium
CTGAGTTATAATCAGAAAAAAGACCTGGACCCCGGCTCAAATGCATACCGGGGAGACAAGAGGGGCGGACCTTCGCCCTTTACAATCTTTTGACCGATTCATACCAATTGATTACCCATTGATTCCCAATCGACTCCCCCTTGATCAAAATCAAGAGGGATAGACAGTTGAAATTTTTATAAATCGAGCAAGATTATGTATACCCTCTACCGTTTTCCCTGCACCAACCATCCATAGCATCTTTATCAGAATATGTGACAGGCCCTTCTTTAAGGATTTGGTAAGTTTCCGGTCCTTTGCCTGCCAACAGCAAGATATCGCCGCTTTTAAGTCTGCCCAGTCCGAAATCCACTGCTTCTTCTCTGTCAATAATGACACTACATTCGGCAGAGTTTTTTTTAGCTCCCAGAAGCACTTCTTTGGCAATTACTGAAGGATCCTCGCTACGCGGATTGTCAGAGCTAATAATCACATGATCCGCAATCCTTGATGCGACTTCTCCCATCATTGGGCGCTTGCTTGTATCACTCTCTCCGCTGGCTCCAAATACAACGCTCAGTTTTCCGTCACAGACTGAACGTAATGCTGTCAGGATTTTTTCAAGTCCATCGGGATTGTGAGCAAAATCAATAACGCAGGTCCCCCCGCCATCTATAAGGTATCTTTCGAGCCTGCCCGGGACCTGCCTCATCTTTGAAAGGCCTTCAAAAGCGACATCATGCTCTATGCCAAGAGTCCAGGAAAGCGATAGAGCCTGAAGTGCGTTCATTACATTGTAAACCCCGATAAGAGGCAGCTTGGCAATGAAAGGACTCTTTGGGTCAGGCGTCTTTATCTCCACTTCCATTCCTTCAACAGAGGTTTTTTTTATTGCTGCGAAGAAATCCGCATTGATGTCAAAGAGGCTATAGCTCAGAGTACTGTTTCCGAAGTCTTTGTATAGACGAGCGCCATATAAATCATCAATATTTACTGCAGCAGCCCAGGCACCCCTCATGTATTTTTTAAAAAGGACCTCTTTTGCTTCGAAGTAAGATTCCATATCTTTATGATAGTTTAAATGATCTACGGTAAGGTTCGTAAAACCAGCCCTATCAAACAAAACTCCGTTCATCCTACCTTGGCTTATTGCGTGGGATGAAGCCTCCATTACGCAAACATCACATCCGTTAGAAACCATTCTGGAAAGCCAGAGCTGAAGATCAGAACCTTCCGGGGTCGTATGCTCCGCGTTTTCTTTTATAACACCGTCATCACACCAGACTGTTCCTAACAGTCCTGTTTTTAGTCCGGCATTTTCTAAAATTGATTTTGTCATGAAGGTTGAGGTGGTCTTACCATTCGTTCCAGTAATACCAATCATTTTGAGCTTTGAAGCGGGATCACCGTACAACAGTGACGCAACTTTGCCCATATTTTTCCTTACATCGGGAAAAATCAGCTGAGGTATATCAACATCAAGACGACGTTCACAAAGCAAAGCTGTTGCTCCTAATGAAATCACTGATTGTGCATAATCATGACCGTCCGAATGTTCGCCTTCTACGCAGGCAAAAATTGAGCCCTTTACAACTTTCCTGCTGTCAGAGGCAAGGTTTTTAACTTCGGTCAATGAGAGCCTATCAGGATTATCGCCAGAGTAGACCTTAACATCTAAAAGATTTTTTTCTAACAAAGAAACCAGGCAGCTTAGCTTCAACAAAGCACCTCCATCCGATTCTAGAAATAAAAAACAACCTTAACAACTGCTTATTTTGTAGATCAATAAACACCCCGTACTATATCAGTTAGCCTCTATATTCACTTTGCTACCAATCGGCTCATCAGAGGGCGATATTTGTGAAATATCTTCTGCAATTGACTTGAAAATCGGCGCTGCTATCTGCCCTCCGTAGTATCTTGCTCCTTTTGGTTCACCCAAACTTATGATCATTACATATTTGGGTTTCTCAGCGGGCCAGAAACCTACAAAAGAGGCAACATATTGACCCTTTACATATTGGCCTCCTGTTGCGATTTGGGCGGTTCCTGTCTTTCCTGCAATTGAAATTTTTTCAGAAAAAGCTTGTTTGCCTCCGCCTTCACTGACTACTCTCTTCATTGCTTCTCTCATAAATTCGGCGGTTTTAGCTGACATAACTTGATAGCGGACCCTGCGCCCACCTTTATGTATTACCTTGCCATCACTATCCAGCACTTCTGCTACTAAATAGGGTTTTAAGAGAGCGCCACCATTCGCTATGCTCGCTATAGCCATTACAGCCTGCAGAGGGGTAATAGCTATCCCCTGACCTATAAAAATGTTCGCCGGGACAGTACCGAGCCATTCTTCAGGAGATTTAATCAGGCCTACTTCTTCTCCGAAAAGCTCGGCCTCTGTTTTTTCGCCAAACCCAAACTGCTTTAGCATTCCATATGCCTGATGCTTTGGAACTCCCATTGACATTATTGTCATTCCTATATTACAAGAATTCATCAGTACGTGTGTCAAATCCTGTACACCATGAGCTTTTTTATTAACTTCACTCATAGTTTTGTCAAAAAGCTTCATAGTGCCTCTGCAGTTATACGAACTGTTTTTATTAGCTGCTCCAGTTTCTATAGCTATGGACATTGTGATTGGCTTAAAGATTGACCCAGGTTCAAATACTCTCCCTACTACGTTATTTCTTACTGCGTTTTGATCTTTCAGGTTGGTTCTGTCATTAGGGTCTAATGCAGGATAGCTTGCAAGGGCGAGGATCTCTCCGTTAGTAGGGTCTACACAAACTGCTGCCCCCCATGATGAATTTGTCGCTTTTGCTGCCTCGTTTAAACGCCATTCCATAATCTGCTGGAAACGCGAATCTATCGTCAGTCTTATTGAACCAGAGGTGTTTTTTAGTACTCCTGACTTACCCCCCATGATATCCAACGTTTTACCTTTGGAATCCCTTGTTAAAAATCTTGTCCTAGGGGGTGAAAAGAGGATGTGGTTCCAAGCCAGCTCAATTCCAGCCTGTCCATAATCATCAATATCGCAGAAACCGAGAAGGTGTGATGCCAGTTCTTTGTGAGGATAAACCCTTATCTTCTCGTTTATCTTATAAAGACCGGGAATTTCTTGATTCACTAATTTTTCAGCTTTTCCTTTGGGAACATTTCTTATGATCCAATGGAAACGGCCTGGTAGGTTTTTAGAAAATTTCATTGCTATGTTTTTACCAAAAGGTTTTACAAGCAAATCAGCACTCTTTGGATCCCAATATTTAGGGTCTATAAAAAAACTTGTGGCAGGTATAGAGACTGCCAGCGGGATATTGTTGCGATCTGTAATCTCCCCCCTGGAGGCGCTAACTGCCACACTTGCCCAGTATTGTTTATGTGATTGCCTAACTACTCTTGCGTCAGGCTTAAGCTGTATCCATGCGGTTCCTACCGCAAGTAGTATCAGTATAAAATATGCTGCCCTCCACACCGACTTTGATCGTCTTATGTTTTCAGGCTCATTTTTTTTAATTCTTGGCATGTGCCTTCCTTACAAAAGGATTGAGATAATCAAGAAAACCTGTTTTTTCTTCCAAAGGATAGACGACAGCCTTGGCAAGCATAATATCTGAATTATTCACTTTGACTGTCTTGATATTTTCGGCGTTTATCATACCAAGTTCCTTACGCGCATAACTGTATATCCTGGCAGGCGAAAGCAACTCTGAGTATTTTTTTGACATTTCAAGGTTGCATTCCCTGGAAACTTCAATTCTACTGGCAGTTTCTGATATCCTGTGCTCGAGATAGAGGCCGTAAAGACGCAAGGTCCCAAGTGCAGCAGCGCAAATGAAGACAGATAAAAAACAAACTACAAAAAGCGATGAACGAGGTCTTTCGATTTCATGTCGGAATTCTGTGTAACGCATCGGCTTTGTCTCCTTTCTTTGAAGTATTTATTTCTGATACGAAAATTCTTAGCTTGGCACTCCTAGACTTATAATTGTTTTCTATTTCGTTTTCTGTGGGAGTGATAGCCTTTCTGGGCTTTGCCTTCCCCAAACCTTCTTCTTGCCATTTCCTAAATCTGGTTTTAACCATTCTGTCTTCCAATGAATGGTAGGAAATCACTAACATCTTCCCGTCTGGCTTGAGTATTTTCAGGGAACCATCCAGAGCTTCTTCTAGGGAGCGGATTTCGTCATTAACTGCTATCCTTAGTGCCTGAAAGATCTTTCTTGCCGGATGACCGCCCATTTTTCTCTGTACCGGGGCAGGCAATATTTTTCTTATTAATTCCACAAGTTCGCCCGTAGTATTTAAGCTTTCACCTTGTTCCCTATTCCTGATAATCCCTCTTGCTATTTCGTATGAATATCGTTCTTCGCCATAATTCCTGAATATTTCTGTGAGTTCTTTGATGGAGCTGTTATCAAGGATATCTTTGGCAGTGAAGGTACTATTTGAACTTCCAGCCGCGTCCATCCTCATGTTTAGAGGCCCGTCTCCCTGAAATGAAAAACCTCTCTCCGACTCTGTAATCTGCATATTTGATACTCCCAGGTCAAAAAGAACTGCCGTTGCGCCCGTCCATTGTGGTCTCTCTTTAAGTTTTTCAATGTGCCTAAAGTTGTCAGCTTCTATTTCAAATCTTTCTGAGTACTGTGACAGGTTTTCCTGAGCTATCTTTCTTGCGTATGGGTCCTGATCAAATCCTATGATGTATGCGTTGGGGCAGTTATTTAAAATGTATCCTGTGTGTCCTCCTAGCCCTAACGTTGCATCGACAGCTGTTCCAACATCCTCCCAGGGTCTGAGTGCTTCAAGCACCTCGTTTACCATTACAGGAATGTGCTCTTTCATATTCCTTCCAGGTCTTCTGCTAAATCGCTGAAATCAATAAGCACACCGTTGCGCTGTTCTTCCCACCTGGAGCTATCCCAGACTTCGAGATGATCTTCAAGGCCAATAAGTGTTACTTCCTGATCTATCTCGGCGTACTCCCTGAGTCCAGATGGGAATAATACTCTCCCTGAACCGTCTATTTCTAATTCTGTAGCCATAGAGAGTAGTACTCTTCTAAAATCACGGGTCTTTTTTTTGAAAGATGAAAGATCTTTAAGTTTTAGTATTAGTTCTTCCCATCTACTGACAGGGTAAAGTGCGATGCAACGGTCTATGCCGATAGTAGCAACAATGGATGTACCGAGCTCTCCTCTAAAACGAGCAGGTAATACTGTTCTGCCTTTACTATCCAGTTTATGATTGTAGCTTCCCACCAGCATGTCCTTTTCACCCACTTCGTGCCACTCTGAACCACTTTGTCCCACATTATACTTAATCGTATAACAAAGCAAGACTTTTGATTTTAATCCCATAACCTAAAGTGGTTCTATAGGCTCATTGTTGTAGAATTACTTGATTATGACAGTGTTCTGATAGCTCTTTTCTTGTAAAAGCCCATATTGATTCCTCAGTGTATGCATACAAATAAATTAATCAAAACACCACATTTTAAGTATATTGAACAAACTAACTTAAAAAAGAAGCGCTACAGGTTTATGAAAAACCTGTAGCGCTTCTTTAAATGGGAGCAGTCAATAAGCCGGGTTTTGTAAAGGACAAAGTCCTCTCCAGCCATTTATCTAATTCCGTCCTTACAGACGGACTCAAGCGGTCGACCCGGGAGTCAGCGAGCAACCTCGTCCTCCCCTATTCGACCTTGCTCCGGATGGGGTTTGCCTGGCCCGAAGGTCACCCTGTCGGCCGGTGGGCTCTTACCCCACCTTTTCACCCTTACCCGCAACATGCGGGCGGTATATTTCTGTGGCACTTTCCCTGAGTTCACACTCGCAGGAATTTCTCCTGCATCCTGCTCTGCGGAGCCCGGACTTTCCTCCCGCGCATTGCGCCGGCGGCTGGAAATCTTACTCCCAGTACAAGTATAGCAGATTTAAAATAATAGTAATGGTTGACATACACCGCTTACGTTAAAGTAATATGCGTAACTTGCTTAGGAGACCTTATTTATTTTCTCTAATATTTCATTCATTTGCTCATATGTTATTGATCCATCCCCGAAGTTTATAGCAGCTCTAAGAGGCATGACTTTTACCATAGCTTCAGTCATTGCTTCTATGACAGCCATTTTGATTGGATCACTTTCATCGGCATTTTCATCTTTAAAAAGTGATGCAACCGAATCCCAAAGAGGTTTACATAATTCCATTGCTTTCGGGTCTAACATCACGTCCTCAAAAGAAGAATTAGCTGTATATACTACCGGTAACGCAACTGTTGATTCTACGATAATTGTCTTTTTACATAAAATCTCTCTGGAGGACTTCCCAATAAGAATTTCAAACCCTCCTGTTTCTACATGCCAATCCTTTATTTCTGTATTGTAGTAAGCAAAAGCACGTTTACCTAGATTAAATGATACCGTTTTAGTTTCTCCAGGATTTAAGGCTACTTTTTCAAATCCTTTTAATTCTTTAACAGGGCGAATAACTGAACTTACTTTATCACCGATGTATAGTTGCACAACTTCTTTACCTGCCACTTTTCCTGTGTTGGTCACATCTACTTCAACTGTCAAGACATCAGTATCTTTTATCGTATCTGCACTGGTTTTTAAATTAGAATAATCAAATGTCGTATAACTTAATCCATGTCCAAACGGAAAGAGTACATCTAATTTCTTTTTATCATAATAACGGTAGCCAACAAATATTCCTTCTCGGTATTCTACTGTATCCTTTTCACCAAAGTAAAACAAATAAGATGGATTATCTTCTAGTCTTAATGGAAATGTTTCTGCCAATCTACCACTTGGGTTCACGTCGCCAAATAAAACATCAACTGTTGCTGCTCCCACATTCTGACCGCCTAAGTATAATTCTAGAATACCTCTTACTTCACTTACCCAGGGCATTTCTACAGCAGATCCATTGTGTAACACGACAACAGTATTCGGTTGAGCTGCTGCTATTTCATGAATTAATTTATTTTGACAATTCGGAAGAGACATATGGCTACGGTCAAATCCTTCAGACTCAAAACTATCGGGTAACCCTGCAAAAATAACGGCCACTTTTGCTTTTTTTGCAACTTCAACTGCCTCGTTAATTAAAGCATCATCAATTTTATCCTCTGCGACGTGATAACCTTTTGCATAAGTAATGTTTTTAGCCTCTTCCATCACTTCTAAGGCGCTTGTGATTTTAAAACTATTAATATGAGAACTTCCACCGCCTTGGAACCGAGGAGTCTTTGCAAATTGACCAATAAATGCAATATTATCCTCTTTATCAAGTGGAAGAATACCATCATTTTTCAAAAGAACGATACATTCTGAACTAATTTTTCTCGCTAATTGATGGTGTTCTTCTTTATCATATCCTAGCTCAGGTTTTCGATTTTCGATATACTTATTATTAATCGTTAACATTCTCTCTACGGCACGATCCAAGATTTTTTCATCGAGAGAACCATTTTTTACAGCCTCTACTATTCTTTTATCATTAATACCTCTAGACGATGGCATTTCAAGTTCAAGCCCTGCCTTAAGTGCTGCAATACGGTCATTAACAGCACCCCAGTCACTCACGACATATCCAGTAAATCCCCACTCTTTTCTTAAAATATCTGTTAAAGTTCGTGGGTTCTCAGATGCAAAAACACCATTTATTTTGTTATATGAGCACATTACAGTCCAAGGTTTAGCATTTACGACTGCTCCTTCAAAGGGAGCTAAATATATTTCTCTCATTGTTCGCTCATCGACATCTGAACTCGAAGACATTCGTCTATGTTCTTGATTATTCAAAAGAAAATGTTTTAAGCTGGTTCCAATATTTTTACTTTGTACCCCACTTATATAGCTCGTTGCCATTTCTGCCGATAAATAAGGATCTTCACTTAAGAATTCAAAATTTCGACCGCAAATTGGGGAACGCTTAATATTTACGCCAGGTCCAAGAATAATACCAACCTCTTCTGCCTGACATTCATCTCCTAATGCTTCTCCCATTGTTCGAATCAAGTCTCGATCAAATGAAGCTGCTATAGCAGATGCTGTTGGGAAACAAACAGCTTCAACACTTCCATTTACACCAAGATGGTCCCCACCGGTAGCTTGTTTACGAAGGCCGTGTGGTCCATCACTTACCATTATTCCTTCTACACCAAGACGCTCTACCGATTTTGTATACCAAAAATTATATCCGGAACATAATCCTGCTTTTTCTTCTAACGTCATTTGTGAAATAACCTTTTTGACATCCATAATTGTTATCCCCCTAATATTTGAAATTAATTCTCTTTTATAGTTTTTATTATATCTTATTCAAGTTAGGCCTCAATCGAAAAGATAAAAATCTATTTTTTTTACTAATTTATAGTTTAAGCGTCAAACTAAGCCTGACAACAGAAAAAAATAGCGGCAGATTCGCAAGGCGTATATTTTATACGTCGGGGAATCTGCCGTTATGCTTTGTTAAATTTGAGCTGAAACATGCTCGTTTTTAATGCGAACGAACTATATCTTTGATCACCATAAGCCTTGAGAGCGTTGACCGTTCCATTTCCTCAAGCTTCATTGAGATAGAACGTATTGCCTCGGCAAAAGAGGGAATCATTACATGTTCTAATGCGTTCACCCTTCTTCTTGTCCTCTCAATCTCAATGGCCATTGACTTAAGTGCTTTCTCTTCTGCGGCAAGCTTAACAAGGCGCGGCATGAGTTTTAAAAATTGCTCAAGCGCAACATCAAGACTTCCCGGCGAAGTACCAAGTCCATAATTGAGCTCTACTTTCTGTTCAGGCAGCTCAAACGAAGGGGAGCGCACACTCATTATGTTTACAAAATGTACATTGACTCTCATATTTCCGCCTGAGTTCATAAGAGTTTGTTCAAGCATTTCAGGCAAAGTCTGAGCTCTGGCAAGCAGAAAACCCGCATAGCACGAGCTAATCTCATCTTCTATTTCCTGCCTCAGTTTCCATACAACTCTCGCTTTTTCAAGAAACGCCTTAACGAGTGCGTCCTGCTTATCCTTAAGCAGTTTGTGCCCCCTCTTGGCTACGACAAGCTGTCTTTTGAGCTTTGAAAGCTCCATACGGTTGGGATTAACGTTCAGCGGCTTCGCCATAAGAGGTCACCCCTTCCTATGCTTCTTCAGTATCAAGCTTCTCGTCTTTTTTTGCTTCGATGAGCGGCTTCAGATATTTATCGATATATTCGTCTCTGACACGTTTAAGTTCTTTAATTGGCACGATGGTCAGAAGTTCCCATCCAAGAAGGAGAGTCTCTTCTATCGTTCTGTTCTCATACTCTCCCTGACGAACATATTTGTTCTCAAAAAGGTCAGCAAATTTCGCAAAGGCTTTGTCTTCATCTGAAAGAGCACTCTCACCAAGGATAACTGCCAACTCCTTAGCTTCTTTTCCTCGTGAATAAGCCGCGAAAAGCTGGTTCATCAGGTCCGCATGGTCTTCACGCGTCTTACCTTTTCCAATTCCTTTGTCCTTCAGGCGCGAAAGAGAAGGCATAACGTCAACAGGCGGGTATATCCCCTTGCGGTGAAGCCCTCTTGAAAGAATAATCTGCCCTTCCGTTATATATCCTGTAAGGTCAGGAATAGGGTGGGTCTTGTCGTCTTCAGGCATTGTCAGGATGGGAAGCTGCGTTATCGATCCATCTTTACCACGGAGTCTCCCTGCCCTTTCGTACATGGTTGCAAGGTCTGTGTACAGATAACCTGGATAGCCTCGACGTCCGGGAACCTCTTTACGAGCTGCAGAAATTTCACGCAGTGCTTCACAGTAGTTTGTAAGGTCTGTAAGTATTACAAGGACGTGCATATCCTTTTCAAAAGCCAGATACTCCGCACATGTAAGAGCCAGACGAGGAGTCGATATACGTTCTATCGCAGGATCATCTGCAAGGTTTACGAACATTACTGTACGTTCAAGAGCTCCTGTCTTTCTAAAGTCTTCCATGAAGAATGAAGCTTCTTCAAAGGTAATTCCCATAGCAGCGAATACAACTGCAAAATTAGCGTGCCCACTGATAACTGTTGCTTGACGGGCTATCTGAGCTGCTATCTGGTTATGCGGCAAACCGCTACCTGAAAATATAGGAAGCTTTTGACCTCTGACTAAAGGGTTCATCCCGTCTATCGTTGAGATTCCCGTTTGGATAAACTCTGAGGGGAAGTCTCTTGAATATGGATTTATCGGGTCTCCGTTAACATCGAGGTATGCTTCGGCAATTATGGGAGCGCCATCGTCAATAGGATCGCCTCTTCCATTGAAGATACGGCCAAGCATGTCTTTTGAAACAGGTAGCTTGAGAACATCACCCAAGAACCTAATTTGGGTGGTATTGACGTCAATTCCTGTGCTTCCTTCGTAAACTTGAACAAGCGCTTTAGTTTCTGAAATCTCAAGCACTCTTCCGCGTCTGAGTTCTCCGTTTGAAAGGCGAATCTCGGCAATTTCGTCATAGCTAACTTCTTCAATCTTCTCAACCATCATAAGCGGACCAGAAAGGTTGGAGATCGTTCTATACTCTTTAGGCAACATCATCGAGATCACCTCCGGCAGCGCTGATTTTTCCAAGTTCGGTCTTTATTGTAGTTTCAAGAACATCCAGGCTTGCAAGTTCACTCTCTTCGGTGTATCTCATACGCGCTATTTCATCCCTGATTGGAAGATCTATAACAGAGCGCAATAATCCACCACGGGTGAGCACTTGCATCCCTAGACGATGGAAAGTGAGGATGTTTCTGAGCATTTTGAACTGTTTGTCCATGGAGGCATAAGTATCTATCTCGTGGAATGAGTTCTGGTGAAGGAAGTCCTCCCTTATCGACTTTGAGGTTTCAAGAACCATTCTCTCTTCTTTTGAAAGGGCTTCTACTCCGACTAACCTTACTATTTCTTTCAGTTTGTCTTCGTCTTCAAGCAGACTCATAGCCTCGGTTCTGTACACACTCCACTCCCCGTCATAAATGGCATCCCAATGTTCGCCAAGAGTCTGAGTGTAAAGTGAATAGCTTGAAAGCCAATTTATTGCAGGGAAGTGTCTCTGATATGCCAGCTGGGCGTCCAATCCCCAGAAAACCTTTGTGACACGTAGAGTGTTCTGAGTTACCGGCTCTGAAAGGTCTCCTCCGGGAGGTGAGACCGCTCCTATTACAGATATAGCTCCCTCTCTGCCATCGCTTCCAAAACAGATAGCCCTTCCTGCTCTTTCATAGAAGGATGCCAACCTTGTCCCAAGATATGCTGGGTAACCTTCTTCTCCGGGCATTTCTTCGAGACGGCCGGACATTTCACGGAGAGCCTCTGCCCAGCGCGAGGTGGAGTCCGCCATAAGAGCTACGGAGTAACCCATGTCACGGAAATATTCCGCAATAGTGATGCCCGTATATATCGAAGCTTCACGTGCTGCGACAGGCATGTTAGAAGTATTGGCTATAAGGAGAGTCCTTTTCATAAGAGGCTGACCTGAACGAGGGTCCTCTAGTTCAGGGAACTCAAGGAGGACATCGGTCATTTCGTTTCCTCGTTCCCCACATCCAATGTAGACGACTATTTCTGCATCAGCCCACTTTGCAAGCTGGTGCTGAATGACTGTCTTGCCGGATCCAAACGGACCGGGAACACATGCCGTCCCACCCCTAGCTATGGGGAAAAATGTATCGATGACTCTCTGGCCGGTTGTCAGTGGGATAACAGGCGGAAGCCTCTTTACGACGGGGCGAGGTTTACGCACGGGCCACCTCTGAAGAAGTGTTATATTATGGTCCTTCCCCTTAGAGTCAGTAACAACAGCTATTGTCTCTTCAACAGTAAAATCTCCCTGTTTTATCTGCGTTACTTTTCCTTCGATTCCATGAGGAACCATAACTTTGTGATCAACAAGAACTGTCTCTTGGACAGAACCTAAGAAGTCACCAACAGAGACATCTGCTCCGGTTTCAACACATGGAACAAAGCTCCATTTTTTTGTCCTATTTACGGCCGGGACGCTTATTCCGCGAAGTATATACGGGCTTTCTGCTTTTTTCTCGATACTTTCAAGAGGACGTTGAATACCGTCAAAAAACTCTTCTATGAGTCCGGGCGCCAGTTCAACACTCAAAGGTTCTCCCGTGCTGATAACAGGCTCGCCGGGCATCAGTCCGGAAGTTTCTTCGTATACCTGAACAGAAGCCGTATCATCTTTAAGTTCAATTATTTCACCGACAAGACCTGCATTCCCGACTCTTACAACGTCGAACATACAAGTTCCGGCCATGCCTTTAGCAATAACAAGCGGGCCGGATATTTTTGCGATGAATCCTTCTATGGCATTAGGAGTAGCCACTCACATCGCCTCCATTTTCATCATTTAACACCAAAGATATCCATGCCGACAGCACGCTCTACGCTACGTCTGATAGAGTTCAGGCCGACTCCCATGGATCCGCTTTGGTTAGGTACTGGGATTATGCACATATCTGTAGACTCATTGACCTCATCAACAATATTCTGATATTTAGAGAAAAGGGCCTCTTCAATAAAGAGGGCAGCATATTTTTTTAGGGCGAATTTATTCATTATCAGCCCCAGAGAATCCCTGTTTTCATCGGTTATTTCAACAACGTCAAGACCAATAGCCTTAAATGGAAGTATGCTGTCGTAGCTTCCGACTGCTGCCATCGGTGAGCCTTGATTAGACATAGCCATGTCGCATAAGCCCCCTCAGTTTATCTTTGTCTCCTTTGTTTCTTTTAGAGACCATTATCACTCTGATATTTTTAATTTCCATTTCCTTGGCCCAAAGGTAGGCTGGGATGTTAGCAGGGTCTGAAGAGCTGTACCTGCCTGCACCTATCTTTTCAAGATAAAAATCCTCCAAGGCCTTCTCCAGAGAAAGAATCAGGTCTGAGAAACCGCAGGAAACATCAATGCTTCCTATCATCTTGCCAAAATCAGAGAACTCAAGTGCCCTGCCCCAGGTTTCAAAAGGTTCTGTAATAAGGGACACAAGCATATTGATATCAATATCTCCACCCTCATGAAGGAATGGAAGCGCTTTTGACGCATCGAAATTAAATCTTTTAAGCCTCAGTAGGGTTCTTATGTTTTCTCCGTCAGTTCTTGCCTTAACCCAACTTATTATCCCAGGCATATCTAGTTCTTTTGCTTTTTCGAGCATCACTTCGAACATTCTCTTATCTATTAGTCTCTCTACTTCGAGAACGTCCTTACTCTGTTCCCAAATCGTAATGCACTTAGGTAGCAGAGTGCTCAGACCAAAGGGAAGAAGTCTGTATTCTTCCGACTCAACGTTAGTAATCATGTCGTCCAAAGGATAAGATCCCAGCGATGTGAGAAGGTCCCATCTTTTTTTACCGCCGGCTCTGACATTGAACATGCTTTTCAAAAGCACTTTTACATTGTGGAAGTCATACTGCAACCGCATAATATCAACAAGGCTTTTATCAGGAACAAAGGCGTATATTTCTTCATAGATATTGTGCAAGTCAGCCTCAAGAGTCTTATCAAAGTCAGATTCGGTTGTTTGTGAAGAAAGCTCGGAGGAGTAAGATGTCTCCCCAAGTATCTTGAGGATTGACGAAAAATCTTCAGCGTCAATCATTCTCTGTAGAACTCCGGAATCAAGAAGGCGATGCTCCATTGCGCGGATACGTGCAACGGCATAACCATATGCCTCTTGACTTGACATCAAACCACCTCCATCATTCCGCTGCTGGCGGGAACAAACGTTTTACAACGTCGGATTCCTGCTTTTCCTTCATTATCTGAACAAGCATGTCCCATGAGCAGTTTGTACTTATATTTTCTCTTGTAAGTACAAAACCTCCGGCGATATCAAGTTTTTTCTCTGAAAAGACAAGATTAGTACCGTTTTCATTATTGAAACCATCCAGCCAGGCTTGATCCAGATATTTTTCTTCTGGCGAGACCTCTATTTCTTCATTCTTCGTCGTCACTGCACACTTAAGAAGTGCTTCACAGAGTTTTACGTAATCAGCCTTACCCATCATTCTCATTTTCTCAAGAGAGATGTCGTAGACATCCTGGATAAGGTTGCGGCTAGATTGAAGCATCATTTTTTTGACATCCAGATTCGCAACTATTTCACGGCGACGAAAAATTTCAGGACGCTCTACTTCAAAACGGCGAGTAAAGCCAGATTTTATAGAGTCGGCTTCCTCTTCCGCTCTCTGTGCTATAAGCTCAGTCTTGGCCTTAGCTTTAGCTAATATATTATCGGCCTCTTGCTGGGCATCGCTTCTAATTTTTTCTGTGATTTGGGCCAAAGACATGGTATTCCCCCGTTTCTAATTAAAGTTTTATGCCATTGAGCATCAGAATACTGACAAGAAGCCCAAAGACTGCATACGTTTCGCACATTGCCGGGAGTATTACCGCTTTGCCTATCTGTTCCGGGCGCTTAGATATCATCAATATTGAAGCGGCTGAAGATTTTCCCTGCCAAATAGCCGAGTAGAAGCCAGAGATAGCTATCGGAAGACATGCAAAGCAGATTCCAAGTCCCTGCCAGACGGTAAGACTTACATCACCTGCTCCAAGCAGACCGGCTTTCTGAAGCGCAAGAACAGCTACCAGAAGTCCATATATCCCCTGTGTTCCGGGAAGGGCAAGAAGGACAAGAGCATAACCAAACTTTTTTGGATCCTCTGTCATAATACCGGCAGCAGCTTCATTGGCTATACCTATTCCCCATGCGGAGCCTGAACCTGCAAAACCCACTGCCAGTGCTGCCCCGAGTATTACAAGCATAGGGCCTAGCTGTTCGGAAATCGTTGAGAGCATCGTTTCCATAATTAACTATAACCTCCTCAGTTGATAAATACTAAATTTTGTTTTTATGTAATTGTAAAAAATTATTGCTTTTCTTCTGACAACCGTGCAAAGGTAGTTACATTACACAGCGGTTTGAAATCCTTACCGTTCGCATCGTAAAACTTTCCAAAAAACTCTACATACTGAAGCCTCAGAGAGTGAATAAATGCTCCAAGAAGATTGACCGCTATGCTAAAAATGTGTCCTACAACAAATATAAGAATAGCCAGTGGTATTCCAACATATGGAGTACCTACAACAAGCTTGGCAAGAAGATTTATAACCATCCCAACCGCGGCAGAGCCGAGCCCCAGTGCTAAAAGCCTGCTGTAACTGAGCACGTCCCCGAGGTAACCTGTAACGTTATAGAGACTAAGTAAACCTGAGAAAAATTTTCCTCCTATACTTGTACTTGTTCTTCCCTGAGTCGCGATAAGTATGACCGCACCTGCTATTGCAATATACTTCATAAATCCTGCCGCAGGTCCTTTAATCATGCCATAGGAAGCAAAACCTGTGAGCAGGAGACCGAATAAGAATATGATCCATCCCCCGTTATCAGCGAGAGCTTCAACGTAATCTCTATTGCTCCAGCTGTTTTTGAAAGCTATCAGCAAACCAAAAATTACCTGGGTAAAACCCAGTCCTAGTGATATCGTAAGCAGTGTCATAGGATCGTTCATGGGGTCCAGCATCTGGATAGATTCCTTTAGCGGGATAAGAGAACTTAAGAACGGAAACGCCGTTATGCTGTCTCCAAACCATGAGCCTGTAAGTGCCCCGACTATAACCGAGAATATCATCCCAATAGTTAACATCACAAAAAACTTACGCATTGTCGGTGGCAGCTGATGTCTGATGATGAAATAGCCGAAGATACCGCTCATTACCAAGCCATAACCTGCGTCGCCGAAACACATTCCCAAGAAAAGAAAGAAAAACGGCGCCATCAGTGATGTCGGATCTATGCCGCCATATGTCGGCGTACCATACATCAAAGTTAGTGGCTCCATAGAAGAAGACCAGCCTGGGTTCTTGAGCAAAGTTGGAGGCAATTCTCCTTCGTCTGGTTCAATATATGAAAATTCACTCAGCGACTCGTACGGACTTATAGTCTTTTCAACTATGTTTTGATATTGTTTAGGCATCCAGAACAACCATATAAAAACATCATCTGTCGGTACGCCTGAGATCATGGAGTCCATCCTGTCTCTGAGAATACTCCAATAATCTCCGTAATATCTGGCCATCTCAAGGCCTTCTTCCGCCATAGAAGCTATTTCCGCAGAGAGCAACGCTTCTTCCTTCTCCGCTTTTTCGATTTCAGCCGTCAGCTTTTTACGCTCTTCTTCAGCGGTAAGCTCTAAATCTTTAGGAACATCGAGCCTTCCCGCAGAAAATTCACAAGCAACAGTTTGAATTTTTTCCAGGTCAGATTTTTTGAAAAGTACTGCGAATATTATTGTTGTATCTTTTTCGTTTTGGAGTAGTTTCTGGTACTCTACAAAACCACCAAGCTCTGATTCGAGCCTTGAGACAAATTCTTCAGAAGATTCCCTGGGAATAGTGTAAACAGCTCCACCTATCATTTCTGTTCCGGATGTAAAAAATTCAAGAGGATACTTAATCGAACTAAGTATTATTAATTGAGTAAGAAGACCTTTAAGCCTCGATATCTCAGCTCTCGTCTCCGTGGCTTTTCTCTCTTTTTCTCTGAGATCTGTCACAAAAGTTCTGAATCTATCTTCATCTGCTTTTGCCGTAAGCTCAGAAATACCAATAGTGGGAACGTCGCCCAACATCCTGGCAATTGAGCTGCCTTTGTTTACTTCAAGTGGTTCAAGTAGGCGTACTGTAAATCTAACATCGCTGAGAAGCTCGTCTATGTGACGCTGTCTGGCTCGAAGCTGGAACATTGCCGCGCTATCAATAGGACCGCTGCTCTCTTTAGTAAATTCACAGCAACCAATTGCCTGCAATTTCCCTATAAGTTCATCTGCTACAGATCTATGAACAGCTATACGTGCCTTACTCATCTCAGCAAGAGCCATAATTCGTCATCACCTCTCTCACCAGCCAATCAGCCACCCCTGCAGCAGAATCCTTTGTCTTTTCATAACACTCCTGTGCCTCTTTCTTACCTTTTTCCAGTATTTCTCCGGCTTTTCCTTCTGCCTCTTTTTCTGCATTTGCGACAGATTCGCGCCACTGTCTGTGACATTGTTGTTTGGTGTCCTTTATCAACTGCTCTGCCTCTGCTTGGGCTGTCGCGGTTATCTTCGCAGCTTCAGCCTTTGCTTCAGCTATAGCAGCCTTAGCCAGAGACTCTTGTTCACGTATTTCCTGTGCCAAATTCTCTGTCAACAAACTCACCTCCCCTCATATTTCATGAGCATTGCGATTACACAAACACCGGGTAATTTTAACCTTTACTTCTAATTGCGTCAATTTTCACACATTGGAATAAATTAAACATGCAGAAACCTATTTCATTAAAAATCAAGCTACAAACCTTACTTTACCAGGGAATAATGTTCTTAAACATGCTTTTTTGAACAAATATTTGCCCACGGGCATTTTAAACAATTTTCAGCGGAATCGGTAAAAGTATCCGAAAGTGCTGAAATTGCAGATCGATGTATATTATCTCCTATGGATTCAATCAACGAGTCAGAAATAGTTACTCTTTTATTTATATTTGATGGGTCCCTTAAATAATTTATCCCAATTTCAATAGTTTTTTGAGGAAGCCTCTTCTCTTTTCTGTAAATATACAAGGAATAAGCATAGAATTTCAACTGTTCATCGTAATACTCTTTGGGGGCGGTCTCTTCCGTAGTGGTCTTCCAATCTCTTAAATATATATAATCTGAGTCTTCCCAGTAAATATCAGTAGAGCCAACCAAAAGCAAGTCCATATCCTGGACCCTGAAAGGCGTCTCTCTAAAGAGCTCTCCTTTGCCTGTGCCATTTGCCAAATCGGAAAGCACATGGGCTTCTTCTGTTTTAGAATAATCTTCAAGCATTCTCATTATCTCATTTCGTGACTGCGCTGATTTGAATTCACTCCTAAGATTCCAGGGCAGTTTTTTTAATGTTACTTCATACTTATCCGTATCTTTTTCTTGCGGTACCCAGCTGGTAAGGGTTTCAAGATCAAAGTTCCACTTTGAGAGTACCCAGTGTGCGAGGCTTCCAAATTCCGATCCTCCAGTCCCTTCTCCCATTTTACTGTTCCACTGCATATCGCGTCCTTGTCTGTAAGCTATTCTGTAAGCGGCGGGACACCATGAAAGCATCGCATAGGCTGAGGCTGATAATCTTGCAAGTTTTGCAGGTGAAATGATTTTAGGAAATATCATGGTCTCCGCACGCATCAATTCCAAAGGAACCTTCGCTTTGATTTCGGGAGACACTTCCTGCACTGAACTTCTGCATATCTGAATTTCTGTATTTGGTAAGTCCGAATGCATTATCATGCCAAGAAAGCTGTCTTCAGCAGGTGGAATCTGTTCTCCGTCGTTCTTGTCTGTTTTGCTTATACCGCATATAAAAAGCTTATCCCTAGCCCTAGTCGATGCAACATACCAGAAACGTTCATTTTCTGCCTGAATGGCTTCTTTTTCTCTTTCGCTATGCCATAGGCCGGATACAGTGAGCTCATCTTTTAGTGGGTCCTTAGCAAGAAAATCGGGCATTTTCATAGCTAAAACACCATATCGGACAGAGGTTTCGATCCCTGAAACGTTTGGGAGTGTTCCTTCAACTCCACCAAGTGCGACAACAGGATATTCGAGTCCTTTGGCAGAGTGTATAGTAAGGACGTTTACGGCATCATGATCTTCATCCGTGATATCTGGCTCCTCCTGCTGCTCGGATTCTTTAACAGAAAAGCGCATGTAATCAGCGCATCCCTGAAGTGAACGACCTTCAGATGCCTCGTATTCAGATGCTATTGCCGCCATGTATGAGATGTTCGCTCGTACTCGGAGCCTCTGCCACTCTTCGTATGACGCAAGAAAACCGGGTGAATTGAGCAACTCTCGGATAATACATGAAACCCCCGTAAGCTCAGCTTTTTTTCTCATCAATTCAAGGAAGTCAAAGGTTTCGGGGTATTCATTTCTCAATACCTCCGCCATAGAAACGGGGACTCCACTCTCTCCCAAGATCTGAGTTTTGTCCAGTATCTCAGCTGCGGATTCTGGATCAATTCCGCTGAAAGGTGAGGCTATCCAGCCTGCAAGAAAAGATGGATTAGACGGTTGAGCCAAAAGGGACACCAAGTTGACCAGATCAGCAATCTCTCCCCTTTTAAAGTAATCCCTCCTTGTGCAGAGGACATACGGAATTCCGACCGAATCAAAGGCTTCTTCGATTGAAGAATAGAGAGACCTCTTAGGAACAAGGAGCGCAAAGTCCTTCCATTTAACAGGCCTGAACTTATCTTCAGCATCAATGCTTTTATCCCATATCGGAACACCCGATCCGTGGATTTCACTTATTCTTGATGCAAGTTCTCTGTAAAGCCTGACACGCGAATCAAATATTTTTTCCTCTTTACCTAATTTCCCATCTTCCTCTTGTTCCCTTTCCTGCAGCGAAAGCATTATCTCAAAAACAGGAGGCATCGGATGGTCATTTCTCTTTTTCCACAAGTCTTCTGAAGATGGAGACCCGAGGGGTTCATACTTAAAAGAAGCATTTTTTTCTATGCCTTGAGCCCATACCGAGCTGAAGACATAATTTAGTTTCTCCACAAGGTCGTCGCGAGTTCTGAAGCTTTTATCAAGAGTTATATATTTGTATCGACCGTCTTCTGAGTGCCTCGACGAGTCTATGTATTTCCGGAATATCTCCAGGTTGGCGTGCCTGAAACGGTATATAGACTGCTTGATGTCGCCAACGATAAAAAGTGTATTGTATTTCTCATTCCACAAACCTTTAAGGATTTCATTCTGGACTCCGTCCGTGTCTTGGAACTCATCAACAAGAATGTGTTTAAATTTTTCACCATATGCGGGGTTTCTCTCAAGCGCCTCACCCGCATATCTTATGAGGTCGTTGTTTGTCAGTATGCCTTCCCTCTTTCTCATAGATTCCCAACACTGCCATCCAAGCGCACAGGTACGACAAAGGAGCCACAGGAGCATTTCTTCATTTTCTGAAGGAACTGATGCCATCCTCAGTTCCTTTTTCATGGTGTCTCGCCACTCTTTGAGAGAGACGCCCAATATATTTTTTATTGATTCTAATATCTTCTTTGAACACCACTGGAGGTTGGATATTCCCTCCTCCATAAGAAGCCTGGCAAAAGCTTTGTAATTCTTTTCGTTTGGCTCAGCTTCAAAATATTCAAGCTCTATTTCTCTAAGTCTCTCAAATCGTTTCCCATGTTGCTCTCTCAATTCGTTTCTTATAACAGGGAAAATATCTTTAAACCATGTATCCCATATCTCAGCAAAAATATATTCTTTGTCCTTAATATCAGAATACAATTCTTCCGTTGATTGATTCCATAAATCCTCAGGCGTCTTACCAAAACTGCCCAGTTTTTCCGATGCGCTTTTTGCGGCTTCTGAAAGTTTCTCAGGTCCATAATAATTTAGAAAATCTTTAAAATAATCTTCGCTAAAAAGCTCCTCTGTCCGTTCGGCCCATTCATCAGAGACTATCATCTTTATTTTTTTAAGGGACATCGTTCCAAGCATCTCTGAAAAAGACTTCCACCAAAGTACCTCTTGGGGTTTGGAAACTATCGAAGCGGTTGGGTCAATATCAAGCACGAGTCCCGATTCTCTTATGACCTTCATTGCAAAAGAATGAATGGTAGAAATATAGGCATCGTCTATCCTTTGAATACCCTTTAAAAGATGGGGCAGCTCTTTTTCTGAGTTGCTATGCCATTCTACTAAAGTTTTCTTTATTCTATCCTGCATTTCTCGGGCCGCTTTTTCGGTAAAAGTCAAAACCAAGATCTGATCTACCCTGCAATCCTTGTCTTTAGCAAGTAACCAGGCAAAACGCTGGGAAAGAGTCTGGGTCTTTCCTGTGCCTGCCCCCGCACTTACAACAGTGAGCGGACTCAGGCTGGTAACTGCTTCTATCTGTTCAGGAAGGCCTTTTAAATTTTTCTGAAGTGCTGCAATAGGATCATTAAGAGAGTCGTTCTTCTGAGATATCATAAGCTCTGACCTCTCTTTCTTCTTCTTGTTCTGTTTCTTCTATGTAAGCTTCCCTCCGCCTGCAAATAACAAAGAACTCGCAGTACCTGCAGCTGTCAGACTCGTAATTTGCCGCGAATTCACCTTTCTTTATAGACTTTGCCATTTCTGACATAGTCTCTTCAGCAAGTTCCAGGTAATCATCTAAGCTCTTTCTGGGCCAAGATGAACAGTAAGCTTCGCTCAACTCTTTTGAATTGAAGTACCCGTAGAAAGAGGCATCCTTATGGCCAATCCATCCGTAGCCGGCAGGTTTGTATCCTGTTTTTTTACTGATAACCACAGAATAGGCAGCTAACTGCAATTCACTGCGGTGGTCTGAAGAACGGTTAGATTTATAGTCGATGACAACAAAGCCATCTCCGTAAAGATCTAACCTGTCAGCACGCCCTTTAAAGGAGACTCCTTCAACCTCATACTCCGGGAGTTTGTATTCGAGCATTACTGCTGAACGACTTTTAATGAGGGCTGATGATTCTATTGAGTCAAGAAGATCTGCCACAGAGCTGATTTGTTTTTTTAGATTTTCTGCATACCTTGCTAATCTGGGATCTCTCAGCAGTTCAGGATAAAAAGCATGGGATGCTTTTTCCCATTCTCTTTTCGTTATCATTGAGAAACTCCTAGGCGAATCAATATATTCTTTCCAGGAGTTTTCCCACAGAGAATGAAGCAAGGAACCCGCCTTCAAGTTGTTGTATATTTGAGGGTCATGGTCAGGAAGCTTCAGCTTTTTTTTACACCAATATCTGTAGGGGCAGGATTTCCACTCATCAAGCTGACTCAATGATACAGAGAAAAGGGAGGATTCGTCTGTTTTCCCTTTTCTCGGAAATTTCCCTCTGTCCGTTTTGTTGGCTGATATGGGTATTTCCGCACCACAAAACCAAAGTGATCCGTCAGGGGGAAGAGCGTCCGACGGTTTGTATTGAATGCTTCCAACGCCCTCCCACTTACCCGGTCCGTTTTTTGAATTGAAAAGAGGTGCAACAAACTGTGAAGGTCCTAAAGGGCGTCCGCTTTGATCAGTAAGTGAGTGCGTTATTACGCAACCTCCAAGTGCTGTTGCAATCAGTCTTCTGAAAAGAGCTTCTTTTTGCTCCCTCTTTTCATGCAGGTCAGGTATGTGTGGACGGTGGTCCGCTTTCTCATCCTGCTGGACACTTTCGTTGAATCTGATTTTATTATTGTTGTCCAAGAGCGGAGATTCTCTCAGCTTGCCAGGCCACGTATTGTAATCTACATCTGTCATGATCCAGTACCTGTGAACAGTCAAGACAGGAGGAATTCCAGCGTAAACCGTAACGGAACGGCTTTGCGGAAGCTGGATTGGGAGAGTGGCGCTTTCAGCCCATTCTGTAATATATCTAAGTGCATCATGGCCTTTAAACGAAATCTTTGATGCAGGACCTATCTCTTTACCGATGTCGTCAAGAATTTCTATTTTTTTCTCGAGCTCTTTTATAGAGGAAGATATGTCCTTAAGTACACCATCAAGTTCGGGTGTAAGCTCTATGTAATCGCCTATTGCGTTCCGGAAATCAAGACTTTCGATGAAATCTTGCCAGAACTTAAGGATCTCAGACGGGGTACCTCCGTTTGATAGCTTGAAGCATAGGCTTTCAACTTTTCCAAAGGTATCCAAAGATTTTCCTTTTAGTATTCCCTTCCACGAGCGGCTGCCTTCAGGAAAACATGAAACGGATGCTGCTAAATCAAAATCAGAAGATTTCAAAAGAGGGTTTGAGAGAAGAAAGGCTGTGCTTTGAGTATCCCATCCCGATGCAAAAGCGTTCCATATCAGCCTAGGCAACTCACCTATTAACGTGTCAGCAACAGAGCCTCTAACCTGTAAATTATATGGAATCTTGTATCTGGCTAAGGCATTCTCCAAAAGTGCGAGATGCTGAGGGGTGGCCATGATTCCGATATCTCCGTAATCATTAATTTTTCCAAGCTTTGACAGAGAGCCTGTATCGTGTGCCCATAGGGCAGTTTCTCTTGCAACTGCATCAAACTGAAGCTGATAGTCGCTCGTTTTTATTTCAAATACTTTTGATTGCCAAACAGGTCGTTCTTTATACTCC
>JAAYEY010000225.1 GCA_012728505.1 Synergistaceae bacterium
GAGGTTTTTTTCTGCTATCAACAGTCTTTCCTGGAGGGTACGGAGTGTCAGATAATTTAAAGCGACCTCTGCTGAAAGTGAAACCCAGGAGGCGTGCAAAGAGGCATATTGAGCCTCTAAAGAAGCTACTCCAGCTTTGACGCTTTGTTTTCTTCCTCCAAAAATATCTATCTCCCATGACGCGTCAAGACTAAGTCGGTAGATATCCATACCTTTCGCTCTACCGCCTGTATCGACAGGTGTTCTGGTGTTAAACCAGTAATTAGTGTTGTCGAACCAGGGTAAGAGAGCGGCCTTGCTTATGCCGAGGGCTGCCCTTGCCTCTGTCACCTTGGAGCGTGCAGAGACCAGATCCCTGTTGCTCTGAAGCGACCATTCAACAAGTTGGGTAAGTACCTCATCATTAAAAGATTCCCACCATTTTGCCAATATGTCTGGATTGGGCTCGCTTACAGATTTATCTGACATCGCAGTAAGCGGGTACCTTTGTGACATCTCAATCCATTTGCCTTCCTTAAGTTCTGTGTCAGCAGGGGTTTGAGCGTTTTCTGCAAAAACAGTGCCTGCCATAATAAGGATGAACATGGAAATTATTGCAATATTGATTTTTTTCATTATCCCACTCTCCTTATTCCTTTGTCACAGAACCGCTCATACGACCCTTAATGTTTTCACGCAAGGTTTGGAAAACAACATAAAGTGCCGGTATGAGGAATATTCCAATTACCGTGGCTGTTGTCATACCAAAAGCAATCGTCGTCCCTACAGCTCTTCTACTTCCGGCTCCCGCTCCACTTGCAAACAACATAGGAAGGACTCCTACTACACATGTAAATGCTGTCATGAGAACAGCGCGGAAACGTTCTCTTGCAGCTTCTGCCGCTGCATCAAGAATTGAGAGGCCTTTTTCTTCATGCAGTTCCTTCGCGAACTCTATGATCAATATAGCGTTTTTGCCGGCAAGTCCTATAAGCAGCAGTATACCCAACTGAACGTATATGGAGACAGAAAGTCCCATTATATAGACTCCGCCAAGTGCTCCCAAGACGGCTATCGGAAGTGAAAGTATGACTGGAACAGGCACTGTCCAGCTCTCATACTGCGCAACAAGGAAAAGATATGCGAAAACCATGGCAATTGCCAGAATTATAGCTATCTGTCCCTGCGCTTTCTGTTCCTGGAAAGTCATGCCCGACCACTCGTAACCGTAACCTTCAGGCAGGTCTTTAGCAAGCTCTCTTAGCTTGCTGATGCCTTGTCCTGTAGAATACCCCTCTTTCATTACTATCGTTATAGCCGCGCTTGGGTAGAGGTTGTAACGTGAGATAGAGCGAGGTGCTACCGTGTTCTTTATGGAGACTAAACTTTGCAGCGGTACCGGTTCACCAGCTGTACTGTTAATATAAATGCTGCCAATGCTGTCTATGCTGTTTCTGAAGTCCCAGTCGGACTGAACCATTACTTTATTCACCTGAGTACCTATATTTATATCGTTTATGTAAGCAGATCCAAAGTATGTCTGAAGTGTTGAGAAGATATTTCCGATAGGAACATTAAGCATCTCTGCCTTTTCTCTGTCTATGTCAAGGAAAAGATGAGGTGTGTTTGACGTGTATGTGCTATAAGCATATAGAACTTCAGGGAGCTGGTTTATCTTCCCCAGGAAATCCATCATTATCATGGACATCCTCTCAGGATCGTTTTCAAGGCGAGATTGTAGACGCATATCGATGCCTCCACTCAAACCAAGACCCTGTATTGCCGGAGGAGTAAAGACATTTATCTGTGCTTCCGGGAGAGATGCGCTTACAGCCGTTAACTTTCCAACTATACTTCCGAGACTTTTCTCCTTCGAATTTCTTTTATCCCAATGTTCTAGGGGAACGATTATCGATCCCATATTTTCGCTTGCACCACCAAGCAGACTGTAACCCTTGATACCCATTACAAATTTTACCCCCGGTATATCAAGTACCTGCGGGATAACTTTGTCCATGACAGCCTGAGTCCTGTTAAGGCTTGCTCCTTCAGGAAGCTGTATCGCTGTAAAAGCTGCGCCCTGGTCCTCATTAGGCAGGAATTCTGTGGGCAGACGCTTTGCAGCCCACGCAGCACTGATAAGAATCACCAACAGAAGAACAATTGTAAGTATTTTTCTCTTCGCTATCCAAACTGATCCGGTTACATATTTATCAGTCGACTTAGCAAGTGCTTTATTGAACCACTTGAGAGGACCGCTTGTCTTAGGCTCAACTTTCTTCAGTAGGTGCGCACACATTGCAGGACTAAGGGTTAGCGCAACAATAAGAGAGAAGACAACGGCAAAAGAAATGGTGACAGCAAACTGGCGGTAGATCTGCCCTGTGATCCCTGACATAAATCCCACAGGTACAAATATAGCAAGGAAAACAAGTGTGGTAGCAACCATAGGACCCGTTACATCTTTCATTGCCTGCTTCGTCGCTGACTCTAGATCTAAATTGTCTCTGTCCACTAAAAATTGGACTCGCTCGACAACTATGATTGCGTCATCAACAACCGTTCCTATAACCAGAACTAAACCGAACAGCGAGAGGATGTTGATGCTGTACCCCATTAACGCAAGTCCTGTGAATGTCGCGAGAAGTGAAATAGGGATGGCTGCTACAGGAACAAGAGTTACTGTCAAGTCCTGCAGGAACAGATAACAAACAAGGACAACAAGAGAGAATGTCATTAAGAGAGTGATTATGATCTCCTTGATAGTCGCAGTGACATACTCTGTTGAATCGTAACCCAGGACAAACTCTGTATCGCTGGGGAGCTGCTGTTTCAGTTCTTCCATAGTCTTTTTAACTCCCGACATAACGTCAAGGGCATTGGAACCGGATGCCTGTGTCAGAGACATCATAGCAGCCGGCCTTCCATTGAAGGTGGCATCAAAAGCATATGACTCTGAGCCAAGCTCAATGCGTGAAACATCTTTAAGTCTCACAACGCCTGCCTTAGATGTTGTTCGAAGGATTATGTTCTCAAATTCTTTGACCGAAGTCAGCCGTCCGCGGGTAGTCAGCGAATACACCAGAGGCTGGTCTACTTTTGACGGGGCTTTTCCTATTGCTCCTATCGACGCCTGCCTGTTCTGGCTTTTTATCGCAGCCGCAACATCATTTATGCCAAGCCCAAGAGAAGCTATACGCACAGGGTCCAGCCATATACGGATACTGTATTTGGAGCCGAATACCTTGCAGTCTCCCATTCCCGGAACTCGTTTGAAAACATTTTTTACATTGTTTTCAGCATAGTCCATAAGAAATGCTCCGTCTTTTGTTCCATTGGGAGAGATAAGACCTATAAATCCCAAGTTATCAGAGAAACTCGATTCCACCGTTATGCCCTGCGCTGTGACCTCGCTTGGCAGCATCGCAGAGGCCTGCTGGACTCTATTTTGCACTTTTACAAGCGCCATGTCAGGGTCTGTACCCATGTCAAAGGTTATCGTAAGATGATAATTGCCGCCGTTATCAGAATTAGAACTCATGTATATCATTCCATCAACACCGTTTAACTGTTCTTCTAAAGGAGCGGCTACTGTGTTTGCAAGAGTCACAGCGTCTGCGCCACGGTATGTTGCGCCAACATTTACCTGAGGAGGGGTAACGTTCGGGTACTGTGCGACAGGTAGGCCGAAGATACTTATAAATCCTGCAAACGCCAATACTACGGCTATGACCATTGCAAATCTTGGACGTTTTATAAAAAATTCAGATAACATTTTTAGTTTCCTTTTTTATCTTGAGAAATTGGATCAGACAGTAAAAGATCCGCCTCCGACTCTCCTGCCATCTCCGCAGCAGTTTTCGTTTGGGATCCTAAGTCTGCGGGAGCAACAGGTGAGCCGTGGCGCACTTTTTGCAGTCCAATGCGGACAACCTTGTCGCCCGGTTTGAGACCTTTAATAATTTTACGCATGGTCCCAACCTCTTCTCCAATTTCGATTCTTGTTTGAGAAGCTATATTCTCCCCATCAACTGTATAGACATAACTTCCCTGGGAATCAGCCAGTATTGATTCTTGTGGAATAACCATACTGATATTATGGTCAACTGCTTTAGTTGCTACACGGACCATTGATCCGGGAATAAGAATTCCCTCCGGATTTGGAAAGCGTATGACCATCTGCAGTGTCCCTGTTTTTTCATCAACCTTATTGCTTTCGAAATCGCGTTCACCCTGTATCTTAAATTCGTTTCCATTTGACAGCACCAGCTTCGTCTCATATACCGGTCCATTTTTCTTAAATTGCTCCAATTGATCAAGATAGTCTTTGTCGGGAAGAGCAAACGATATGCGTATAGGATCCATCTGAACTATAGATGCAAGGGCTCCTGAAGCCGGTGTTACATAATTCCCTTTTGTATAAGTTGCTGCACCTATCTGCCCGGTTATAGGAGAAGTGATTCGGGTATGTGCAAGATCTATTTCCGCCAGTTTCAAGACGGCCTTGGCCTGGGAGACAGTGGCTTTTGCCTGGAGAAATGCGCTTTCTGCTGTCTCGATATCACTTTCAGAAATACTTCTTTTGTCAGCAGCTTTAAGACGAGCAAGAAATTTTTCAGCTTTTACCAGTGCGGCTTCAGCTTGCTGAATTTCTGCTTTTCTCAAATCTACTGTTGCTTGATAATGGCTGCTGTCGATGGTGAAAAGAAGCTGCCCTGCTTTGACAAAAGAACCCTCTTTAAAATTAACATTTCTTATCTCTCCTGCGACCTGTGATGTCAGAGAGACGCTCTGGATAGCTTCTACATTTCCAATAAAACTCTTGTTGGACGAAAGATCCTTTTCTGACACCTCATATAGAACCACAGCAGGCGCTGGAGGCTGCATGTTTGCTTTATTCGCAGACGCATCTGGTTTTAAATAGTTTTTCGCTACAAAAGCAAGGATAACTGCTACGACTATAACAACTGCTATTTTCATCATCTTGCTTTTCTGATGCGGATTGTTGATTTGGATATTTTTTTCTTCCCCTTGTGATGTCATATAGACACACCTGCTCTTTCTTAAATAGAAATGTTCAGTCTTCTTTATGAATTAGCTCTTTTATGAATGCATCGCAAATAAAATCAATGCACTTTGAAAGATCATCAGTAACTACATCATTTAACGTCAAAATAAATAGACCGGAAAAAACGGAGGTTATTGCTGTAGAAACATCTTCAGCAACTATATCTTCTCTGATAATCTTCTCTCGCAGCGATTTCAGCAGAAGGTCATTTATCATTGTCTTTTCTTTTTGCATCAGACTTCTCAGATTAGAAAAGACGTCGGACCTGACATCTTCTGGCCATTCATAACGTCTGAGCATTAAAGCGTAAACTTTCATGAACTTGTTCTTTTTATCTGGATTTACAAGTTTTTTTTTGTAATAGCTGGACAAATCAGCCAATGTTTCAGGCTCGCCATATTCATCTGCGAAAGCTCTCTCTGAATCAAGAAACACCTCTTCTATAAGCTTTGAAAGAATGTCGCTTTTATTTTTAAAATGCCAATAAAGAGCACCCTTGGTCAGGCAGACCCGTCCTGCTATTTCGTCCAACGTAACATCTGAAAAACTTTTCTCGGAAAAAATATCAAGTGCAGCTTCAAGAAGTCTGCTTCGTGTTTTCTTTGAATCTTTTTTTGTTTTTCTTGGCAATCCATCACATCCATACTAATATAAAAATTCAAGAGGCATTATACATACTCATGGGTATGTATGTCAACAAAATTTAACTTGCTTTTTACGACTACTGCTTCTAAGTATTGCGGTAAGAAAGGTCTCACACCCTTTTACTGTTAGGCTTATGCCTATTTTTCAAAAGGGCATCCGCTGAATAGACTACCAAAGCTGCCCAGATAAAAATAAAAGTAGATATTCTCGACATTTGAATAGGTTCATTATATACAAAAACACCTAGCATGAAAGTGAGCGTTGGTGTGATATATTGAGCAAACCCTATTGTAGTTAATGTTGACCGGGCAGCACCATATGCAAAGAGTATTAGAGGGATGGAAGTTAGGATTCCTGTACCTGCCAACATAATATTAGTAAAGGAATCATAGGGAAAAGAGGCAGATCCTGCTTTTTGGAGAAACACCAAACATGCCAAGGCAAAAGGAGTTACTGTCAGTGTCTCTATAAAAAGGGCTGCAGCAGGGGGCGCTTTAACTACTTTTTTTAGCACCCCATATAACCCAAAAGAAAGAGCCAGTCCTATTGAAACAAACGGAATTGATCCTACTGTTAACAGTTCTACTGAGACTCCCAAAATAGCCAGAGCCAAAGCTAAAGTTTGAACTCTGTTAAGCTTCTCATTAAAAAACATCATTCCAAAAAACATACTGAACAACGGATTGATGAAATAACCTAAGCTTGACTCAAGTACCTTTCCGTGGTTGACGGCCCATATGTAAAGCCCCCAGTTAAATGAGATAATAAAACCTCCAGCTGCGAGCCAAAGCACATCTTTTTTACTTCCCGCCAGCATTTCGGAAAGGATTTCTCTGTTCTTATGCCCTGAAATCAGAATGAAAGTGAAAAGAGCTGACCATACAATTCGGTGGCCAAGTATCTCAAGCGAGGGGATATGACCAAGAGCTTTCCAGTAGAAGGGCACTAAACCCCAAATAAAGTAAGCAAGAGAAAGAGTGCCTATTCCTTTTGCATTCTGACTCATCTTCATTTGATATAACATCCCCACTAGTTAATTGAGTCGATAAACCTTCCAATCACCCAATTGTACACGGTATTCCTTATTTGTGATAAACTATGGCATTATTCATCTAATGTTTTTGCAAGATGAAAGGAAGTATTATATATGTCTGACAATTCAGATCTCTCTGCCTTCGGAGCGGTACTTCTGGCTGAAGCAGAGGGCATCTCAGAGGAAATGCAGGATTGGAGAAGGGATTTCC
>JAAYEY010000226.1 GCA_012728505.1 Synergistaceae bacterium
AATAGCGTTTAACACCATGTTTTTCGTAACCCCAGTCTCAGCGCATACCACATAAGCCGCAGGAGCGTCTCTCCAGTATTTTTCCAGTTTATCCATAACATTACCCCCTTTCAAGATCTTACCTGCTTATAGAATTAGATATCTTTAGTTTCTGACATTATAGGCACTCTTAATAACTCTTTGAACCCGTAATTTCTGTACATCTTTGCTCCCATTTCAGTGGCCAGGAGGACCAGGCTGCCTGAATGGTGCGATGCATTCACTATCAGAGAGTCCAAGAGCCTTGCAGCAAGTCCCTGTCTTCTTGCTTCCGGTCTCGTCGCAAAATAGTAGAGACCGCAAGTATTTGCAGTTGAATGGAGAAGGGCTGAGCAAAGAGGCACGGAATCTTTTTCAAGAAAATAAAGATGGTTATCAGAGCGGTTCGTCAGATATTCCGCAAAGTTTTTATAGTTTTCAGGAACGGGAAGTTTTCCTTCGAATCCAGTCCAGACAGCCTCTACCCATTTTTCTGCACTCAATCGGTCAGAGACGATTTTAACGTAGGAGTCCTGCTTTTTTATAGATGAAGGTATCTTGATCGACATCGCAAGATATTCTGCCCTAACAGTTTGACCCTTTCTTTCAAGTTCCTTATAGACGCTGTCTTTTAGTTCAGGCAGCTGTAGTGAGACAAAGGGTAGATTTTTGGCAATAAAGAAATCAAGTACTTCTGAAACCTCTATTCTGGAAGCGTCACTGTCGAACAAAGCATAATTCTCTCCAGCAAAAGGTATTCCCGTCGCAAAAGCGCCCACGCCACGTCTCAGCTCGAGGTTGCCTCCTCCGGGAGTTTTTCCAAGCATTCTGAGAGCAGAAATAAAATTGTCATAGAAAGGAGTGGTCTCGGTCATCAGTAAGCCTCCAAAGTATATAATTATAGTGCGAATGCCGATCCTGCTATACATTCTAATCTAAAAACGAGGTGGTTCAAATGTCATCTGATAAGAAAAAGAAGAAACTTACCTCTGGAGAAGGCTTTGTTATAGGTTCAAATGAGGAGTTATCGTTGTCTTTGGGCGATATTCTCTCTGGCAAGACAGAAAGCAGCAAACATACAGAGATTAAAAACATAGAGCAAGTAACCGCTTCTCCGTCTGTCGTACAGGTCTCCCGTAAAAAACAGATATCAGATATCAAACGCATTGTTCTTCAAAGAGAGTCGGCAGGGCGAGGCGGGAAGACCGTCACCATGGTTATAATCCCCCAAAACGTCTCAGTGGAGATAGAGCTTGTTGCAAAAGAGATGAGAAAAGGTCTTGGTTGCGGATCTTCGATAGAAAACGGGAGAATTGTCTTACTGGGAGATTTGTCTGACAGAGCAAAGGAATGGCTTCTTAAAAAAGGAGTAAAAGAGGTAATTCAAGGAAACTAGCCTTTTTTCATGCTCTGTATTGTAGCTGTTACCAAGAGAGCAGTTCGTATTTTCTATTAGAGCGGAGAAATATCTTTTCGCTCTTTTTTTCATGTTTATATAGAAAGACTGCAATACGAAAGAGTTTGAAAGAGTTGACTTATATTGATTATTATATTAAAAAACCGCGGTTTATCCCCGCGGCTACTAGTCAAAAATATTTCTATTTTATTTACGTGGTTTGAATGCAGTATCTCTATTTCTTGTTTACGAGCCACACACCACTGAAGATCATTGTTCCTCCTAGGAAAAGCCAGATGGTGAACCTTTCACCGACAAGAAAATAAGCTGACACTATGCCGGCTATAGGCATAAAGAACTGGAATACAGCGACCTTGGCGACACTGAAGAGGGAAAGTGCTTTGAACCAGAAAAGGTATGCCAGAGCTGTGGAGAAGACCCCTAAGAAAACTATGGCCGACCATGTTTTAGAAGTGAAAGATGGGATAACAGAAAAATCGCTACCAATAAGATATGTGAAGGGTGTTGCGACCATAAGAGCAAAAAACACTTCCCAGAACAGCACAAATGCAGGAGGTTGGTCCTTTTTAAGGACGCGTCTTGAAATAACGAGAAAGACCGCCCAGTTAAGAACAGAGAAAAGCATGAGGAGGTCTCCTATGCTTCCGAAACTCCCTGCATTTGAAGTCATTACTGTTCCTCGCTGAATGACAATAGCCACACCCAAAGCTGATAGAAAGAGCCCATAAACACCTTTTCGCGACATTTTTTCTTTAAGGAAAATTCTTCCGATAATTGCGACCAAGGCAGGTGTAGCAATCATCATCCAGTTTGCGTTGCCTGCTCCTGCCGTCTTCATTGCATAGCTCTGGATAGCCTGATTGAAGAATATTCCCTGAAACCCCATAAGGAATAGGGGTAGAACCTCACCTTTGGTTGGAAGCCTAAGTGACCCCTCCCATAGTAATCCTGCAAATAATAAAGGCATTGCCAGAACAAACTTCAACCAAAGTACTACCATAGGTTCTGCTTGCGCAAGGGCGTACTTGGTAGAAGCAAAGCTACCTCCCCAAATAGTTACAGTAGTCAGTATCATCACATATCCAGCAAATGAAACATTATTGCTATGGTCGGTATTTTGTATTTGTGATTCGTTAGGCATTTTCTTTGTCCAACCTTTCATATATTTAAAGAGCTATCAATCAGGTCTCAAAAAACTATGTGAGGTAAATATTTACCGAGAGCCACCGCAGTAATTCTCTAATAGGAAGCGTTACTTATTTTTTGTTAACCAGAAAAACACCGTACATTATCGTTATTCCACCGGCAAAAAGCCATGGAGTGAAACGCTCTCCAAGGAGCATATATGCGATTATCGCACCTGCAAAAGGCTGTAGGAATTGGAAGGCTATTATCCTTGATACAGGAAGGACGGAAAGTCCATGGAACCAGCAAAAATAGGCTCCTGCAGAAGCTCCTGCCCCCAGAAAGGATACAGCGTACCATGTTCTTGAGTTAAATGATCCAACGACAGATATATCGAATCCTATTATAAATAGAGCCAAAGTCGCATACATAGAAGCAAAAAGCATCTCCCAGAAAAGGACAAAGCTATATGGCAGGTCGTCTTTTAGGGCTTTTTTTGAAAAAACAAGAAAAAAAGACCAATTTAGTGCGGAAAATAGTATAAGAAGGTCTCCAATGGTGCCAAATGATCCAGACGAAGAGGTTGTAACGACAGAACCAAGGCGTAAAACCATCATTACTCCGGCAGCGCAGATAAGAAGTCCGATAAAACCGAGTTGTGATATTTTTTCTTTTAGAAATATCCATCCCAGTAGAGCTACAAAGGCGGGCGAACATATTATGATCCAGTTTGCAGTAGAAGCGTTGGCCGTTTTCATTGCGAAGCATTGCAGGCCTAAGGGGAGGAGGATACCCTGGAAGCTCATTATTAAAAGAGGCAATAGTTCATGTTTTGTAGGGAGGCGGAATGTTTTCTGGATATATGAGCCAGCAAAAAGGAAAGGAATAGCTATTATAAGCCTCAACCAAAGTACGACCAAAGGATGGGCCTGTTCCACAGCCACCTTCATTCCGGTAAAACTTGCGCTCCATATGGTTATGGCGGCAACGATAATCAGGTAGTCAATAGATTTTGGAGTTTTAACATTGGAAATACTATTCTCGGACATAAAAAGGATCTCTTCTTTCTGCAGTAATCGTTAAAGAACGGGGTCATTCCTTTAAGAGCCTTTATTAATATAGAATGAAGACGAAAACAGTATAGTCTAAATAACCAGCCATGTCTGTATAAATTATAGTAAAATATAAGCGACAGTTGATCTCAGACTAAAAATTGAAGGCGGTATGAAAAATGGATGACCGTATTGTAAAAAGAGATATTATGAAAATTTTTAACGATGGAACCGTCAAGAAAATTGACGATGAAATGATAGTCGAAAAACGAATGACCCTTGAAATTGACGGAATAGTAGAAGCTGTTGTGATTCTAACTCCGGAAGAGGAGGAACTCTGGGCTCTCGGCAACCTTTATTCCAGGCGTATGATAGAAAGTTTGAGCGATATAAAATATTTAAAAATAGAGAATGGCCGCATAATTATTGAAATAGCAAATAAAAGAGATGGTTGGGCTCAGGAATCCAGATTTCTACACACTGCATGTGGAGCATTATTGCAGGAAGAAGAGAAAAGAGCCCCATCTTCCCTTCCGATAGAGTGGAAAATATCCTTTGAAGCGATTATGTCCGGCATAGATTGGATAGCGGAGGCGCCGCTCTTCAAACAGACAGGAAGCGTGCACGTCGCTGCACTTCTCACTCCTCAGGGGGAGAGGTTGTTCAGAACAGAGGATGTGGGCAGGCATAATGCGCTTGATAAAGCTATCGGCTGGCTCCTTAAAAACAACATAAGAACAAGAGATGTCGTTGTAATAACATCAGGCCGCCTGCCAGAGGACATGGTGCTCAAGGGCGAAGGGGCGAGGATACCGCTTATGGCGAGTATTTCGGCCGCTACTGCAGATGGAACAGATGCTGCGAGGCGCTGTAATATGACCCTTATAGGTTTTGCAAGGAGCGGAAGATTTAACGTCTACAGCGCTCCTGAAAGGATAAAATATAATATCGGAGGGTGAAGAAATTGCTTGAAGATCTTTCAGCACATGTTCTTGATATAGCAGAGAACAG
>JAAYEY010000227.1 GCA_012728505.1 Synergistaceae bacterium
TATGGGAATAAAAGTACAGTTCGTAGGAGAAGAAGGAGCAGATTCGCCCAAGACTGTTGAAATTGCGGGCAAGGCTGCCGAAGGATTCATAATGGTAACAAACCTTAACAGAGACGACAAACGTGCATTCGTGCAGGAATTTCTCACATCCTATCGTAAAGTTCACAAGATCGAACCCGATATGGTAGGAGCTTCCTCATATGACGCATTTATGCTCATCATTAACGCAATTAAACAGGCAAAGACTACGGATGGTCCTGCTGTAGCCAAGGCTCTTGCAAACACAAAGAACTACGACGGACTGACAGGCCTGATTAAGGGCTTCGACGCTCAAGGCGAAGTCGTTAAACCGGTACAGGTTCAGACCGTAAAGAACGGTTTGTTCCGCTACTACGGTGTAATAACAGATCCTAAGCTCATAACACCACCCACAAAATAGACAGAATAAATCACAAAGCAAAGGGGACTCCGAATCGGAGTCCCCTTTTTAATTTTATAATATTACCGCGACGATGCGTCTGAATCCATGTGATAAAACTGAGTAATTATCCGAACGTCTATTTTTCCATCACCTGTTGCACATTTTCAACCATATCGTCAATCATGGCTCCCAAGTGGGCCTGGAGTGCTGTTTTAGCATAAATTCCTAAGATACCGCGTGATTTTTTGAGCGGAAGCTTCCAATTTGCTAGGCGTTCTTTTATTCTTTCTTCCGATAGTTCAAGATTTACAGAGCGACCCTGAATGTCGATTTTTATCATATCTCCGTCTTCAACTATTGCAATTATTCCCCCGACTGCGGCCTCAGGCGAGATGTGCCCAATAGCTGCACCTTCTGTGAAACCAGAAAAACGCCCGTCTGTCAGGACAAAAACATCCTGCCCCATGCCAATTCCAACAAGAGCATCCGTTGTCATCATCATCTCTCTCATCCCAGGTGCACCACGAGGTCCCTCATAGCGGATAACAACAACGTCTCCTTTTTTTATTCCGCCAGAAACCACAGCAGCATGTGCATCTTCATCCGAATGGAATACACGCGCCGGACCTTCAAACTTGCGTATTTTTTCAGAAATGGTCGTAGTACGACATATTGCACCGTTCGGCGATAGATTACCCTTGATCACCGCTATTCCACCGTTTGGAAATACTGGGTTATCGGCAGTTGTAAGAACATCATGGTCTGTAGATTTACGAAGTTCTGCTAACTCGCCTATCGTATTACCGGATACTGTCATGCACTCTTTGTGCAAATAGTCCTTCATCTCACCGATTACGGCTGGTACTCCTCCGGCATTATAAAGATCAATAATAGTAGCCTTGCCTGTTGGGATCACCCTACTTA
The DNA here is from genome assembly GCA_012728505.1 of Synergistaceae bacterium. Taxonomy (GTDB): domain Bacteria; phylum Synergistota; class Synergistia; order Synergistales; family Synergistaceae; genus Caenicola. Next base: position 1,346 of record JAAYEY010000227.1, read on the forward strand.
TAACAGGTATGGTATTCGAAAGTACGTCAAAATCATCAAGCGTAAGTTGAACTCCAACTTCACGTGCAATGCTCAAAAGGTGGAGTACTGCGTTTGTTGAGCCTGCAATGGCCATGGTAAGTATTACCCCGTTAAGTAAAGCTTCACGGGTAAGAATATCTTTAGGTTTTATATTATTTTTGACAAGTTCAACAATCCTACGACCTGTCTGTGTGGCATAACGTTCTTTTTCAGCGCTCATGGCAGGAACTGTCGATGA
>JAAYEY010000228.1 GCA_012728505.1 Synergistaceae bacterium
AACATCGTAATGAGCGAACTTGATCAGCTTGTATTTGGAGCAGACTATGCAAACGACGAAGCAAGAGAGAAAATACGTTATCTCGAAGACCATGTCTGCCCCGGCCCTGGCGCCTGTTCGCTGATGGGAACAGCAAATACAATGCAGATACTTGCTGAGGGACTTGGTATGACACTGCCTGGATCATCGACAGTTCCTGCCATGTGCGCTGAAAAAGAGCGTTATGCCACACAAACAGGGCGCAAGATCGTTGAACTTGTCAAAAATAATATAAAACCTAAAGACATTCTTACCCGTGAAGCATTACTTAACGGAGTAATCCTTACCATGGCCATTGCAGGTTCGACAAACGCGGTACTCCACCTTTTGAGCATTGCACGTGAGGTCGGAGTTCAACTGACGCTTGATGATTTCGACATACTTTCGGATACCATTCCTGTTATAAGCCGGGTAATTCCGACGGGCAAGGCAACAATTATTGATCTCTATAATGCCGGTGGAGTACCGGCCGTAATCGGTGAGATGAAAGACTATCTGCACAGAGAGTGCATGACAGTGTCAGGTAATACAATAGGCGAGATAGCAGAACTTTGTAAATCGACTGACCATGATGTTCTTACAACTGCCAAAAACCCAGTATTTCCTAACGGCGGAATTGCTGTGATCAAAGGCAATCTGTCTCCGAATGGCGCAATATGCCGTACAACGACTATTTCTGAGAAAATCCGTAAGTTTGATGGACCGGCGCGTGTATTCCATTCGGATGAAGATGCACATGCTGCTGTGGTTTCTGGCGGAATAAAAAAAGGAGACGTTGTCGTTATCCGCTACGAGGGACCTCGTGGTGCACCCGGAATGAGAGAGATGATGATGACAACGGATGCTCTTGTTGGAATTGGCATGGGGCAGGATGTTTTTGTCCTGACAGACGGGCGTTTCTCTGGTTTCACAGAAGGCGCAGCCATCGGGCATATCTCACCTGAGGCCGCAGTCGGCGGAATAATAGCAATAGTTGAAGAAGGAGATATGATAAAGATCGACATTCAGGGGCGCTCTGTAAATCTTGATCTGCCGGAAAAAATAATAAAAGAACGCCTTTCAAATTGGAAACTTCCGCTCAAAAAATCACGCGGTATTTTAGGAATTTATGCTAAAACTGCACTTCAGGCCCACTTGGGCGCAATGATTGACGATATGGTTGAAAATGTCCAACAGGTGATGGAAAAATAGACGTTCGGATAATTACTAAGTTTTCTCACATGAATTACAGACGAACCATCGCGGTAATATTATAAAATAAAACAGGGGACTCCGAATTCGGAGTCCCCTGTGCTTTGTGATTTATTCTGTCTATTTTGTGGGTGGTGTTATGAGCTTAGGATCTGTTATTACGCCGTAGTAGCGGAACAAACCGTTCTTTACGGTCTGAACCTGTACCGGTTTAACGACTTCGCCTTGAGCGTCGAAGCCCTTAATCAGGCCTGTCAGTCCGTCGTAATTCTTAGTGTTCGCAAGAGCCTTGGCTACAGCAGGACCATCCGTAGTCTTTGCCTGTTTAATTGCGTTAATGATGAGCATAAATGCGTCATATGAGGAAGCTCCTACCATATCGGGTTCGATCTTGTGAACTTTACGATAGGATGTGAGGAATTCCTGCACGAATGCACGTTTGTCGTCTCTGTTAAGGTTTGTTACCATTATGAATCCTTCGGCAGCCTTGCCCGCAATTTCAACAGTCTTGGGCGAATCTGCTCCTTCTTCTCCTACGAACTGTACTTTTATTCCCATA
>JAAYEY010000229.1 GCA_012728505.1 Synergistaceae bacterium
TTTGTTTTCCTCTTTAGCTTTATTTAATGCTTCCTCGCCCCAGGGGTACCAATTTACCGGATTATCCTTATGTTGTAGCAGGTACGGAGATTTTTCATTTGCCAACTTATTCATAGAATCTCCTCCTTTTTTATTTATCATGCTTAAAATTCAAAATCAAACGAGGTTGATAGACCCTTGTAACATCTTGTGGTTTATATACTAAAGGAATAAGTATTAAGTTGAGGACCCGATTGGGTATCTGAAGTCTGTAATAAAGATAAGTATGGGCGGCGGTGAATGGATCACCGCCGGAGTTCCTTATAAAACAAATAAATTTATGGATGCTTGTGATATAGATATTACTTGATTAAATAACATTAGTATTTCAGCCCAAATATAGGATGGAATATCCTCTCGTCGTGGAGGAACTCTGACTGTGCCTCAAGATGTTTTTTTGCCTCAAACTCAGGCGTCATTGCAAGCGCCGAAGCAAGTACGTGGGTCAAGAATAGCGGACCGATTATGCTGCTTCCGAAGGTGGGGCTGTTTGCAGATACAAATAATGATAGTTCTGCTGTCCTGCAGACAGGTGCTGCCGCGCTGTCTGTTATAGTAATGACTTTTGCGCCGTTTTTGTGTGCTGCTTGAACAGATTCAGTTACTTCTATCGAATAGCTGGGCAGTTCGCATACTACAACAAGGTCGCCCTTTCCAATACATCTGGTTTGTTCCCACATTGAAAGGCTGCTTCTCTGTATGAAGACTGATTTCTTACCCATTACTGCGAGACGCATCTGAAGAAGTTCGACAACAAGGGAAGAAATTCCCCATCCAACACAGTAGACAGTGTTGGATGACTTTACAAGGGAGCAAAATTTCTCTGTATCCTCAGGCGAGAGCTGAGCCAGCGTATCCTCCAAATTTGCCTGTTCTGCACTGTAGATGCTTTCTGACAGGCTGTCTCCGCTGCTTACGGCTCTTGCAAGCAGTGCGGCGGGGTTGATCTGTTCCAATATAGCTTGCTGAAGACAACCCTTAAGCTCTGCATAACCGGAGAAGCCCAACATCTGTGCGACTCTTACCAGCTGTGCCTTTGAGACTTTAAGTTCATCTGCAATATCTCCTATAGAACGAAAAGAGGCCTCGCGCATGTTTGCGAGGAGATATTCTGCTACACGTCTTGCTTTATTAGGCATTGTATGTGCTTTTTCCATTAACAGGTTTTGAAGTTGTGTACTGTCCATTAGGAAACACTCCTTATTTTATCGGCCAAAGATGATGTATTTTTTGAATTCAACCACAGTGTATTGTTACTAAATGAGCTTGTCAATCTTAGTAAAGTTTTGTTTTGATTAGTTCAGTCTGTAAAATTAAAAATTACCCCTAATTTATCTGTTATGGGTCAGATCAATATTAAAGAGGATCCCAGTTCCCTTCATTTCTGTCTCTCAGTATTGGGCAGTCAATGGGTCCGAATTTAGCAGTTTTGAAACATGCGTTGCATGATATGCAGGCTGTGGGTCTTGCGTCTTCATCGTACCATCTGTTTATGAGATCTGGTTCCGCGATAAAAGGTCTGCTCAGTGCAAGAAGGTCACATGTTTTGTTATATATCAGTTCTGCCATAATAGGTAGGCTTCTTAGTCCCCCTGTCAGTATTATGATCTGTTTTTCCGAGGCATGTTTTTTGATCTCTGCCGCGTACTCTTTGAAAGGTGCCTCAGATTCGCCGGCTGATACTCCTATGGTGCTGGGAGATTTGAGAGCGACGGAATAACTTGTGCCGGATGAAACATCGATTCCGTCTGCACCTTTTTTCAGGAGACCGATAGAAAGTGCTATGCCATCTTCTTGCCCGTAGCCCTTTTCGACCCCTTCTTCTATGCTTATCTTGAACCAGATGTTGAATTTTTCTCCAACAGCGGACCTAACTTCTTTAAGTATTTCGTAAAATATACGCGACCTGTTTTCAAGAGGGCCGCCGTATTCATCATCTCTTTTGTTTGTCAAAGGGGAGAGGAACTGTGTAAGAAGGAAACCGTGTCCTCCATGTATCTCTACTCCGTCAGTTCCGCCCTTTTTTGCTCTGACGGCAGCTGCTGCGAAATCTTCAACGACCTTTCTGATGTCATCCTTTGAGAGGGGCTGTGTTTCGAAATCACAGTTAGGGTGTTTGCCGCCAGAGGGTGAGTAAGAGGTGTTTTCTTTCGCTACGGAATCCTCGCGCTGACCACCTCCATGGCATATTTGAACAATCAGTCTTGAGTCGAATTCGTGTACCTCTTTAGCAAGCCGAGACACATCGTCGATTCTTTCGTCTGAATGAAGTCCCCATTGTTTTTTAAAAGATTTTCCTTCAGGGCTGATATAAGCTAGACCGGTTATCAATGTTCCGGCTCCGCCGGCTGCTATCTCAGCGTGTTTTTTTATTTCTGCTATGGAAATTTCCCCAGTCTGTTCGTCGGCCCCCCCGAGGTATGTGGCTGAACGTACGAATCTGTTTTTTGTCTTGAAAGAGGGTCGTTCAAATCCATAGAACAGAGAATGAATTTTTTCTGTCTTATCCATTAGGCAAATGTCCTTTCACACTAAATTGGTTACAATCTATAACAAATACAATGCATCAGACAGGGCAATTTCTGCAATTAAAAAGCTTTATTGTTTGGTCCTCTAAATTTTTTGTTTAAACGGCAAGTAATAATGAGATGTCAAATTATCTTTCCTGTTGGAGGGAAAAAGGAAAGTTTTTCTGATACTGCAGTTGTAGTTGTTCCAGTAAGTTCGGCCAGACGACGAAGTCCGAAACAGCCATGTCCGGTGAATTTTGAAATATGCTCTTCGGGCACTATCCATGGCCCTCTTGGGTTGTACTTAGTCAGTTTTCTTATAAGAGATTCTGAGGATATCATCTCCCCAAGGGCAGGATGATGTGGTCCTCCTTTGACTTTTGAAGCAAGCAGTTCTGATTCCTGCAACCCTATTCTGATTGGGTTGAATCCCAGAGATGTTGCGCAGCCGATAAAAACACCGCCCCATTCGATAGCCTGATTCAAAGGTAGTGGGGTGTAACTTCCATTAATCCTCATGTTGTCCAGTTCAGTTGATTCCAGAACCAAGCAGGGGTAAAGTCTCAGATCCCATGACAAGGGCCCCTTGGCCTCAGATAATTTTTTTAAATCTGCGATGCTGCTCTCTTTTGTCTGTCCGGGCAGACCGATCATCATCTGGACTCCAAGAGGCAGGCCTTCATCCACGATATTTTTTATATCTTCAAGGATAACTTGAGGGTCAGCATCTCTTTTACACAAAGAAAGAACTGAAGGGTCGAGAGAGGGAATCCCTAACTCTATACATGCGATAGGGTAGGTTTTGATTAGGTCCATGACATGGGGATCGCTCATATCGCCGGGATATGTAGAAAAACGTATCCGACTTCCGGATGGGGCAGAGTTGATTACAGTATCAAGGTATTCTTTTATCGTTGAATGGCCAAACCTGCAGAAGGATCCCCCAAAAAAGCATACCTCTCTAGGCCCGTCAAGTTCTCGTAAGACAGAAGAAACATATTCAGGTGAAGGTATATCTGCGGCGCCGGTTATGGTGCTCTGGCTGCAGTATACGCATCTTCCTCTGCATCCTCCAAAGGGCAAGAAGAAAGGGAGCTTTTTCATAGAGCCAACAGGGCTAATGTTCAAGCCCAATCTGAATAATCCCCCTCGCTCCACTCAGGCCACAGTGCAGCCCAAGCAAAAGAATCAGCTCTGTTTTCAAAGCTTTCCATGGATTCAAAGGTGTGAGTCCAGAATCGGGCGCCTTTTTTGTGATTGAGGAGGTGATAGGCTTCATGGAAAAGGGCAAACCTTCTCCATATTAACGGAAGGATCGAATTTATATATATACGTCCTCTCTTGCCTTTGACTAAATGTATACCCCAAACACCTGAGGGAAGTGCCTCGAACATAAGCTCAAGAGAGAGACCTGTGATTTCTTCTGCTCTTGCAAGTATCTCGAATTCGCTCAGTCGATGCCATGCCTTGCCCTCATTTGTCGCCCAAAGAGGAATCTCATCAGGCGGTGATGGGATTGTTTCATAAAGATCTTCTGTGCTTAGATTATTTACCTGAAGCATCCTCTGTTTCCCAATCGTCAAGAGCCGCCTCTATAAGGCGGTAGACCCTTTTTAGTTCTTGATCAGTCAGTTTTTTGCTGCGGTACCATATCTCAAGTTCTCCATTGTCGAGCATTGATTCCAATTGAACTCTACCTGGATTATCAGGTGAGGAGAAATCCATAAGGAGATCTGTTACGTTCACGTTGAGAGCCGGTGCAAGCCTCTGGAGTAGTTTCATAGAGGGCAGCCTTCTGTTGCTTTCAAGAGCCTGTACATATATCCTGCTTACTTCGACCTTGTCAGCAAGTTTCTGTTGTGTAAGATTCTGTGCCTTACGTAATGTCTTAATCCTGTTGCCAAGACTCATAGAATATCAACCCTTTCTTTACATTATGTGCAATAGAAGGATACAACATATTTTTATTGTTGACAAGTAGGCTCGGTTATCTGGTTCAAAAAAATGGAACAGCATAGCAAATCAGCCGCTCCGCCAGGGCTTATTCTGTATTTTAGAAACTCTTTTTCAAGATCTTTTATAGGCTGGTAGTTTTCTGAGAAGAGATCAAATGTGTCAATTGTTTTTCTAACCATCTGCAGGTATTCATTTTTCCAAAAGTCGTAACCACCTCTGTGTATCACGTTGCTGTCTTCGTTGTGGCACATGATTGATAAGAGAGAGGCAATATTTGAGCTGTTTGTTGAAGCCCCCATCGAAGATGCCCGTTTGAGTTCAGGAAGACCATGGAGTAAAACTGAGGGAAAACCGCTCTCAGCCTCTCCTCTCGCTCCCGTTACTCCGTGCTTTATAAAAAGTCTTTCCCCGTTTGACAGTTTTTCAGAAACATCTTTTTTAGATAGTGAGCCGAGCTCTCTAGATGTGATTCCCTCTACAGAGGCAGAGGCGTAATAAATAATGTTTTCCGGGGTTAGCTCTTTTTTGGAATAGGTGCAGTAGCCCGCGCCATATAAGAGTAGTGATAAAAGAAAAATCAGACCTTTGTGAGTGTTAATGCCGGAGGTTGCTATGAACATTTTTTTCTCCATCTCAACACCGATGTATCTTAGACGCTTAAGAGCCTCCGAAGGAGCGATGCCTGTTAATCCAATAAGGGCTTGATACTCCCATAGGGATTCTATCGCTTGGGCGCTTGTAATAAATGTATGCCAAGTCATATCGATATGACATCCCTGTCCAAGAGGATCGACCAATCCAGGTTTAGGCGCTGTAAGAATTTCACATACAACTGCATTAGCTGCAGCCTGCCATAGTATCGGGGGCGTGGGGTGCTTGACTTGCCCCTTCAAGTGAAGGATACTTTTGTTTAATATATAAAAATCAGAGGGTGGCTCGGATAGATGCAAGATGTGACCTCCGCATTCAAAACGTACTTGTCTACATTAGCTCAAATAGTGGTCTCCCGCAAGCGTCTGATGTTTGCAATATTTGTGCTATTTGCATTTGTCCTGAACCTCTCTTTGCCCTCTGTCGTCTCTGTCTGTAGGAAGGATTTTTCTATTAAATGGAACGGAGGCTGGGAAGCCTGGAGGAACGATGACCCGGAGACCGCACTAAAGTACTGGTCGAAGATTGGAATTTCAGCTTATTTCTCCCCGAGGCCATCCAAGGTTTACTACTGGAAAATAAAGGCATTAGAAAAATTGGATATGCAATCGGAGGCCGATGAGCTGAAAATTGTGCTTGCCCGTAAATACCCCTTTGATTTCTACACTTTTTTGTTTTTCAAAGATGGGGGGGCAGAGGTTTCAAATCAAGCCTGCCGAACAAAAGTAGAGAGTCTCTTCTATCCCTCTCCCTGGAAAAAGGAAGTCTTTGCCGCGGCAGAGCGAACAGGTCTTTCTGAAAAGATGATCTGGTCCGTTATGAGACAAGAGAGTAAGTTCAGGGAAAACGCCGTAAGCAGATCGGGAGCTTTGGGGCTTATGCAGCTCATGCCAACCACAGCAAAAGCTGAGATGGCAGCACTTAAGATTAAGTCTTCAAACATCACCCTTCCTGAGAACAACATCCTCGTCGGAGCAAGCTATTTTGTCCGCACCTCTCGTGAATTTAAAGGGGATCTGCCTCGTGCTATAGCTGCATACAACGCTGGAATGATGCCGGTTATAAGGTGGAACACACTTTCAGCAAGCGATTGGGTTGAATGGATAGAATCGATACCTTATTCAGAAACGAGGGAATTTGTGAGAGCAGTACTTGAGAACAAAGAAATGTACAATGTAATTTCAGGAGAAGATGAGTACGTGCCCCTATCTCACTTAGTCACAGAAAGGCCGATGCCCGTAAAAAAAGTGGCATTTGTAAACAAATAAAA
>JAAYEY010000230.1 GCA_012728505.1 Synergistaceae bacterium
CAATTATCCCAATAGCCAAAGCAGAACTTGATATAACAGCGATAGCAGCATCTCCTTTAATTTTTACGTTGCTTCTCATTCTCAGTAACACAACCGCGGCCGATATTACAACGGGAACAGAAACAAGGAGGGGCGCTACATTGAAAGCAACAGCCACGCAAAGAGCGCCAAAAGCCACATGACCAAGTCCGTCACCAATCATCGAATATCGCTTTAGCACCAGACTTACACCTAGCAGTGAGGCGCAAAGCGATACCATCATACCTACTGCTACTGCTCTAATGATGAAATCGTAAGAGAAAAGCTCACTTATAATGTTTTGCATTTTAGTTTAAAAACCTCTTTCCCATCTCTGATTCCAGATATTCATTTATATTGCCAAAAAAAAATGAATCTTTGCAGAGATGGAGAACTTTGTCAGCGTTTTTCTTTGCTGCTTCGATGTCGTGAGAAACCATGATTAGAGTCATGCCCTCTTCTTTGTTCAGTTTTCTAAGCAATGCGAAAAATTCAGAGCTTATCAAGGGATCTAGTCCGGATGTTGGTTCGTCGAGGACGAGCATTGATTTGGCGGATGATAGAGCACGTGCCAAAAGTACCCGCTGCTGTTCTCCTCCGGAGAGATCTCGGAAGGAACGTTTGCCCATCTTTGCGATGTCAAGCAATTCCATATTATGAGCAGCAACTTTCTTGTCTTTCGATGAATAAAAGGGAAAGATACCCTTCGATGCAAGACAGCCTGAGATAACCACCTCGTCTACGGTGGCAGGGAAGTCTTTTTGAACCTCTTTTTGCTGAGGAAAATATCCTATGTCTGATTTTTTGATATTTCCGTTCAGCCTTACGCACCCTGATGAGGGTTCAGTAAGGCCAAGGATAGCTTTGACAAGAGTGCTTTTACCGGAGCCATTTTCTCCTACAATAGCCAGACATTCTCCCTTTTCAATGCAGAAGGAGACGTTCTTCACCGCCGCGATGCCCTCGTATTCAACAGTTACCCCTGAAGCTTCAAGAATAATCATTTAAGTCCCTCTTTAAGGTTTTTCAGGTTCTCTCTCATTGCGGAGACGTATGTCACGCCTTTTTTGAGATCCTGATCAGAGAAATTGTGGCATGAATTGAAAGGCAGAAGCTTGGCGCCTGTCTCGGCGCTTATGGTTTTTGCTATTTTAGGAACTACGAGATCCCCATAGAAAATCACCGAGATATTTTCTTCTCTAATTTCTTTGATCATATCCGTGATTCTTTTGACTCCAGGATCTGCTTCCGCAGAGCAGATGTCGATCGCAGAAATAGATTCGAGCCCGTACTGTTTAAGAAAATAACCAAAAGCATTTCTGCCTCCGAATACGACCTTGTTTCTTTTACCGGCAGCAACAGCCTGTCTGAACTCGCGATCGAGTTCTTTAAGTTCTGATTTAAATTTTTCTGCATTCGTTCGGAAATAGTCTGCTTCTGAAGGGTAGGCTTTACACAAAGCAGAAAGGATATTTTCAGTCATAATCATTGCATTATTGGGGTCTGTCCATATGTGCGGGTCAAGGACATGGTGATGCTCGTCGCTATCATCTTCACCCTCGTGCAGAAGAAGTTTTATCCCCTCAGAGACATCTACCGTTATAAGTTTTTTATTTTGATTGGCTGATAAAATTTTATCCGCCCAACCTTCCATATTCCGACCCGTGTAAATAAAAATATCAGCTTTATTGATCTTCAGTATGTCACCGGGAGATGGTTCATAAGTATGGCTTTCTGCCCCTGGCGGTAAAAGAAGTTCCACACTCGCCCTCTCTTTAACGATCTGCTTTGTAAAATCATACTGTGGAAAGAGGGTTGCTATTATTCTGGGTTTTTCTATTTCTTCAGCAACCTTGCTTTCAGCTTGATGACGAAGAGGATAATCAGTGTACAAAAAAATCGATAGAGCTGACAAGGTCGCAAGCAGCAACAGTGGAATATACTTTCTAATTTTCATCTTGATTCTTCTCTGTACACTCTGAGCAGGTGCCATAAAATACCGTTTTGAATCTATTCAGGTTAAATTTATGATGCTCAGTAAAGTGATCTGATATTTGATCAAGAAAACTGCAGTCAAGGTGAAAGAGCTTCCCACAGCACTCACACTTTATATGATAATTAGCCAGAAGCTTTTTCTGTGTATCAGCATACTGGTAGCAAGCACTCGCCCCGTCTACAGGAGAATATTTAATAAGGACTCCCTCTTCCACCAGTCTATAAAAATGTCTGTATATCGTAGCCTTTGCTACAGGACGCCCTTCTTGCACGAGAGCAAGAAGCACCTCTTCTGCAGTTATATGGCGGCCTCTATTCTTTTCTATTACAGCCATAATCAGTTTGCGTTGTATTGTGTTGTATCTGGCCACTGCCATAAA
>JAAYEY010000231.1 GCA_012728505.1 Synergistaceae bacterium
CATGGCGACAGTTCTTTTTTATACCGCTCCATTCTGGGTGATTATAATTGCTCATCTAATGAGGAAAGAACAGATAAACCTACTCCGCTTACTTTGCTTGATACTTGGTTTTGGAGGAGTGCTTCTCACTGTATCGGAAACAAAAATTGCAGGTTATGCCAATTTGGCAGGAATCTTCTTTATGCTTTTAGCTGGGCTTTGCTTTGCTATATATATTATAAATGGGAAATATGGATCAGGAGATAAAGATCCTTTTGGCAATTATTTCAACAACTTCTTTTGGGGTGCACTGATTCTCTTGGTCGTATCACTTCCGCTGGGAAATCTTTATCAGCTTCAGGGGCTTCCCTTTAAAGCATGGCTATTACTAATATACTGGGTGCTATTTCCTACTGTTGGTGGGTACGGGCTAATTCTACTTTCTCTTCGTTTTCTTCCAGGTGGAGTAGTTTCTATTACCTCGATGGCCGAAATACCATTCGCAATTTTATGGGGATGGATGTTCCTTAAAGAGTCGCCTGATTTGGGTACTCAATTGGGAGCCTCTTTAATAATTTGCGCCATTTGTCTTCTGTCTTTGGAAAACGAGGGTTTTCGAAATAAGGTACGACAAACACTAACGTTTAAGACTCAGACAAAATAACGAAGCATACCGCTTCTTTCTAACATATTACTTTCTTTCTTTAAGTCCTTACGTTTTCATACGTGTGGTACGGTGTTTTTTCCCCAACTTCGTGTATTGTGTTTTATTTTATCAAAGGATATTTGACGCTTACTTTTAACTTGTATTTTTGATGGAATTATACCGGAATGCCTGCGAGGTGCCATGGTTTATAAAAGATTGCTGATTCCTTTTGTCGTAAGCCCGACTAACCGACTACCCTCTGATTTCCAGTTGTAACATCATGCCCTCTTATTTCATCGATAATTATGTTGTTTTCTCACGCTGGATTGGGACAGGTGACGTTATATCTAAACGGGCTCGCCTTAGCAATGTTTACTGCCTAAAGCAGTCTATTCTTTAGCAATGGTTTTAATACGACATTATATATTTATCTTTCAAATGGAAAATGTAGTGATTTTTTTGTTGTCATACAGACTAGACGCGAAGCAAATGTTGATTGAAACGGTAAGCACAATACCTGAGTAAAAATGTAAATTTGATTCCACTTACCTGCGGATGGGACTGTATAATGTTACAGACTGTCGAGCCAAGAGTAAGTGGAGTGATAACCCTTGAATCATCGCGAAGAGCAGAGAATCAAAAATAAATATGATAAAATAGCAAGTTCTTATGATGCTGTGATAGACAGGCTTATACCGAATGAATGGCGTAGACAAGCTGCCTCTTATGCCAGTGGAAATGTATTGGAAGTGGGTATAGGGACTGGCTTGAATCTCCCGTACTACACGGATAAATGCCTGAACCTTCTTGGTATAGACGTGAGTCCCGGAATGCTCGATCGTGCAAAAGATAGAGCGGTTCTTTCCAAAGTTTCCGTTAAATTAGAAGAAATGGACATTCAGGGTACATCACTGCAATCGTGCAGTTTCGACAGCGTATTATCCTCGTTTGTATTTTGCACTGTCCCTAATCCTGCGATAGCTCTTCTGGAATGCCAAAGGATTCTTAAACCGGGAGGAAGACTGATTCTTTTAGAGCATATGTCAAGCCGCAAACCGCGGCTGAAACAATTAATGAAATTTTTCGAACCACTTACGGTAATGCTTCTGGGTGACCACATAAACAGGGATACCGATGCTTTAGTCACAAAAACAGGTTTCATAATAAAGAATGAAGTTAATCTGCTGAGCGATGTTGTCAGGTTAATTGTGGCTGAGAAATGCCCAAGACAGGAATGACGAGGAGATAAGAAATGAGTTCCTAGTAATTATTTTCTAGCTCAAGTACAGATTAGATCTACTCAAAAATGGACTGCAATATCTATAGGTCGCTTTTTTAGTAAGCACCACAATTAAAATATAGAGTAGAATAGCGATACCTGCTTATAACAGTATTTTTAAAGATAAAGAAACAAAACTAGTGAGTTGGGCAACAAGCGTGTATTGCAACAGTAAAGTGACAATAACTACCAATAATTTAGCAATGGTAATATGCTTGACGGGCTTAGATTTGATACAAAGCGAGAGTTCCACTTTGTCACCGAGCTGTATGAGTATGATGAAATTGATAAACGCAGGCCAATTCCTTGTTCTGAACAGGCACATATCTGATTTTGTCGTTTGAATTATATTAATATTTTACAATGAATGGACTCGTACACTAATTTGAGTTAATCACGGGTCTGTTTCCCTGTAATTATCCTTATTTTCTGAGGTTTGATTATGCACAACGAAAAAAAAACAAATTCTAATGAATATCCTGTTCTTAAAATAATGAATGAGTCAGAAGACCCATTAGGCGCTGGCGCTGTTGGAGAAAAGCTTGCTGAGCAACAGATATTCATAAGTGAGGCAGGCATAGGCCGACTGTTAAGAGCTTTGCGACAAGAGGGACTGCTTGACAGGGTGGGTTTTCAGGGGCATGTGATTAGCGAATCTGGCAAGGAGAGGCTAAAGAAACTTGAATCGAACCTTAATGTCAGAGAAGCGCTGAAGCTGATGCTAAGTCGGACAGGACCTTTGAAGGACCATAATCTTATTGACCTGCTGATTGCCAGAAGAGCCTTGGAAAGAGAGGCGGCGTATCAGGCGGCTCTGACTGCAACCGAGAAGGAAATAAACAAATTGGGAAAGATAATTTCCTCGCAATATGAGGAAATGGGGAAAAATAAGGGATATGCTGATTTATCAAGTTCATTTCACCAAGAGATAGTAAATATTTCACATGTCCCGATCCTGAGGATTCTCTACGATTTTCTTGGGCTAACTACTCAGTTACAGGATTTCTTTATCGGAACTTTTAAAATGTTTAATGAGCCACTTAATATTTCACATGAGAAAGTTTTTGAGGCAATCAGGAATAGAGATCCGGAAAGAGCGGCAAACCTTATGGAAGAGCACTTAACTGTAGTTATAAACAACGCAAAAAAACTATACTAAGATATCCGTTGAACCGCTTGGCTGGCTGCGAGTTACATTTTTCTTTTTCTTGACTTGTTCTTCTATATATGTTATATCGTAAGTAATATTTTGACCGCTCATCAATGATGTGCTACAGAGAATAAGACAACATAAAGGGGAGTGTGGAATGAAAATGACAGGTGCTCAGATACTCTTAGAAATGCTTAAAATACACGATGTCAAACATATCTTCGGTTTGCCCGGAGAAACCACCCTTGGATTGTACCGCGACTGGCTCAAGTGCAACGAGATAGAGCATATCCTCACGCATGACGAGCGTGCAGCTGCCTTCATGGCTGAAGCTTATGCAAAAGTCACAGGCAGGGTGGGAATCAGTGAGGCGCCGAGCCCGGGAGGCGGACATCCAGTCCCCGGAGTTATAGAGTCTTTTACTGGAGCAGTACCTACGATATGTTTCACTTCAGATGTCCCGTTCAACAATGACAAACGAAACATGCTTTCAGGTTTTGACCAAAACAGACTGTACAGTGCGATAACGAAAGAAAGCATTTTAGTAACAAAAGCCAAAGACATTCCTTTCCTTGTTAGAAGAGCTTTTCGTGTTGCATTGAGCGGGCGTCCCGGAGCGGTTCATGTGAGGATCCCAATGGATGTTTATGTTGAAGAAGTTGAAGTGAACGACATCTTTGCTGACCCGTGCATGGCGAATTGGCCGGCTTATCGCCCCGTTGCAGATTTTTCACAGATAGATTGTGCGTTAGAGCTTATCGCTTCGGCAGAAAGGCCCGTAATCGTTTGCGGCCAGGGTGCGCTAGTCTCAGAAGCAGGAGATGAAGTCATTGCTCTTGCGGAGTATTTCCAGATCCCTGTCGGATGCACAATGACCGGAAAGGGGACAGTTTCGGAAGTCCATCCTCTCTCTATCCGTCTTATAGGCGCAAGGGGAGGAACAAGTTATTCCAACAGGTTCCTCGAGACGGCTGACTTGGTATTCTTTGTCGGATCAAACACTGATTCCGCAGGAACAGATGGTTGGAAGCTTCCCAACGCGTGCAATCCGCCGAAAATAATCCATCTCAACATAGACGGTGTAGATGCCGGCAACAATTACCGTACGGACGTTGTTCTTTTGGGAGACGCCAAGGCAACAGTCGGTTATATGGTCGAAAAGGCAAAGAAGGCTGGCATCGAGGGAAAAGCTAAAATATCGGCTGAAGTAGGGCCTGCGATGGCTGCACTTGATGAATTTATGAAAGATTCTTGTGAATGCTGCGAATGCCCAATACACCCGATACGTTTTGTAAAAGAGCTTGAAAAACTGATGCCTGAAAAGAGCTATGTGGTAGTTGAACCATCTGTAGGAAGTATTTTCTCGGCAGCATACATGGTCCAGAAAAAACAGGGTCGAATGTTCGTCTCAAACTATTCTAACGGCGCTCTCGGATATTCGATTCCTGCGGCGGTTGGAGTTGCGGTTGCACACCCAGATTATACGGTCTTTGCGCTGGGCGGTGACGGCAGTTTTCATTTTAACTGCGGCGAGCTGGAGACGTACGCGCGTCTTGGCGTAAATGTGAAGATGATAGTTTTCAATAATAATGTTTTCGGTTGGATCAAAGGCGAAACACAGCATGTTTATCATTCTGACTTCTTTGCTACGAATTTTGGTGTCGTAGACTATGCTGGTGTCGCAAAGGCATTTGGAGTTAAGTCGTACAAGCTCGATGACCCCGAGAAAATAACCGCTATCCTCAAGGAGGCTATAGAATACAAAGGACCTGTGCTTATTGAAATGAGAGTTCCCGATGAGACAGAACTTGTGCCGCCTATCCCGCGCTGGATTGAAAATGCAAAAAAAGACGGGATTCCCTATTGTTATTAATCGACTCTACTGAAAAACATAGCTTAACTCTATGTCCATCAATTTACACAAAATACAACGAAAGATCGAAAGAGAGGAATCACTATTATGAAAAAGAAATACATTTATGTTCTGGCATCTCTTCTCACAATCACACTTTCATTTTTTGTCGCTGCTCCTTTACTAGCCGCTCCGGATGAACTACAGATAGGAGCCAACAAAGTCGGAAGCACATGGTATGTTCAAGCTGCCTGTATTGCAGACGTTGTCAAGAAGGCTAACCCAGATATCAAGATAGATGCTGCACCTATTGCAGGAGGGATTGGAAACCTCAAACTCCTTGGTCAAGGTAAGATGTTCATTGCTCTCACAATGGATAATAACAACCTTTGGGCTTATAAGGGAGAGGTGCTTTTCGACAAGCCCATCACAAACATTAGAACACTGGTTGGCGGAATGGATCAGTTCTATGTCGGCATAGCGATACGAAAGGGTAGCGGCATTACCTCCCTTGAAGATATAGTAAAAAACAAAAAGAAAATCCGCCTCATGACAGTGCAACGCGGCACAACGGGAGAAGCTTCCGCTGCTCACGTACTTGAAGCTTGCGGGATGACATATGACGATATAAAAAAATGGGGCGGTTCTGTAGAACACACAGACTTTGAAGCTATTACGAACGCGATAAAGGACGGACGCTGCGATGTCTTTATCCAAGCTCTGTCAAAAGGACATCCCACATTTACCGAACTTGCTGTCCTTGGCAAGATTGACCTGATCACGATATCCCCCAAGGGACTAAAATATCTTGAGAAGTATGGATATACCCAGTCTATTCTTCCTAAAGACAGCTTCAAGGGCCAAATGAAGGACCTGCTCCTTCCTGGTTATCGTTCGACACTAACTGTCACAGAAAGCATGGATGATCAGACTGCCTATAAGATCACCAAGGCAGTTGTTGAAGGTAAAGACGCTCTTGTTAAAGGGCATAAGGCTTTTGAGGCGTTCATACCTCAGGAAGCCTGCAATCCTAAGAACTTGGGTGGAGTTCCCCTTCATAATGGTGCAATCAAATACTATAAAGAAAAGGGCTATTTGAAATAGAGCTTTCAACGCTGGTATCGGGTCATGAAGGGTACTGAGATTTGCCCGGCTCCCTTCATGGCTTTTTTAAAATGAGGTGATCAAAAAAGAAAGGATGAATTATGTTGGATGATTTCCGTAAAAAGATGGCATACTTTGTTGCATTATGCTGGCTGGCTGGGCAGATATACGTCGCATTTGCGGCTGTTCCCGGAATGATCATACGGCCGATGCATGTTTGTTTCGCCCTTCTTCTCGTTTTTATGAACAAACCTTTCATTAAGGATAAACCTCTTGTTTCAGCTGTTGTCGACTTGTCTTGTTTCGCTGTAGTCCTTGGGTATATGTCACATGTTCTTATTCAAAGCGACAGAATACTTACAAGAATCCCCTTTGTAGACGAACTCATGCCTTTTGATATCATATATGGCATATTGTTGATCATCCTTCTAATGGAGGCCGGACGCCGCTATCTCGGATGGTCAATGACTATAATTTCTGCGATATTTATCGCTTACAGCTTTTACGGCAAAGATCTTCCGGGGATACTCGCCCACCCTCCCGTAGACCTTGCTATCTTCATTGAAAATCAGATAATGACGTCGGGCGGTATCTATTCAAGCCCCATAGCTGCTTCATCAGATACAATTTTCTATTTTATGATATTCGGGGCGTTTCTTGCCGCAACGCCGGCAGGAAAGCTTTTTGTCGCTATGGCAAAATATGTCACACGCAATTCTGTCGGAGGTGCAGGTAAGGCTTCGATAGTTGCATCCGGTCTTTTTGGCATGATAAGTGGAAGTGCGGCTGCTAACGTGGCTTCGGTAGGGGTAATTGCATACCCAATGATGCAAAAAGGCGGTTTTAGACCGGTATTTAGTGCTGCGCTTCTTGCAACGGCAGGAACCGGAGGACAGTTGATTCCTCCAGTTATGGGAGCCTCTGCATTTATCATGGCTGACATGATAGGGATTTCCTATTTTAAAATCATCCTATGTGCGATCCTTCCGGCCATCCTTTATGTTGGATCACTCCTTTGGGAAGTCCATCTTGAGGCAAGCAAACAGAAAATAGAAGCACCAAAGGTGAATGCAGAAGAGCTTAAGATAGTTATCAAAAGCTTTATCCACTTGGTGCTCCCACTCGTAGTCCTTGTTTTTCTGATAGCAATAGGGCGTTCGCTGATGTACGCAGCATTGGTATCCACAGTTGTGTTAATTGCTCTTTGTCAAATAAGAAAGGACACCAGGCTTTCCCTAAAAGAAATATTAAAGATGGCGACAGACGGAACGAAATCATCTGTGATAGTCACACTGCCATGCGCGCTTGCAGGTATTGTCATCGGCGAAGTTGTATTCACTGGTTTAGGGCTTCGTTTCAGCTCCGTCATAGCATCGCTTTCGGCAAATAGTCTCTTCCTTGCTCTTATCCTGTCAACGGTAATGATTATAATAATGGGAATGGGAATGCCAACAAGTGCTGCCTATATAATGAGTGCCGTTTTGCTCGCACCCGCTATGCAGAACCTCGGTGTTGAGGCTATAGTTGCTCATATGTTCATATTTTACTTCGCAAACATGTCGATGATTACTCCGCCTGTTGCTATTGCCTCATATACAGCCGCGGGAATTGCAGAGACAGGGCTTTGGGAGACAGGAATAGAGGCAGTCCGTCTTGCTCTCGTCCTCTTTATGATCCCATTCGTCTTTGTCTATAACCCTGCATTATTGGGAATAGGCTCTATTCCTGACATAGCATGGGTATTTTTTACCTGCGCGATGGGCATAGTAGGCCTCGGTATAGGTGTTATAGGATATTGGAAAACCAATCTTTCGGTCCCGATGCGTATTGCTTATGTGGTTGCGGCACTTCTTTTGATAGTACCCGAAATAACCACAGACATCATCGGTTTGGTCTCTCTTTTTGTATTGATGGGATATAAGACGATAAAAACACGTTTTAAAATGGGTACTGCGTAATAGATTTTGCTGTTTGGTATCGCAGAGGAACGATATTTTTCACTGCTCCGGATATTTTTTCCTAAATGAACCTGAGGCCAAAGTATTCAGGCCCAGTACCTCAGAAATTGTAAAACAGTACAGTGTCAAAGTGTAATAAAAGGAGCTCCTTAAATATGGAGCTCTCTTTTTTTATTCTTATGGCTGGATTAATTTCCATTGGCCCGAATGTAGATGAAAATTTGCAAAGTATGTTCCTACATTTACGGAAATACGGTAGAATTATTACCCATTGTCATTGGAGATGAAGGAGCGTATCTCTTGCTGCATATTTCCGAAAACCATGGATTAAAAGCAAAAAGCGCTGTGCTTAGGAAAAGCATTCAGTGGAGTTTTTGGTATTTTTTATAAGAATATTGGAGGGGTTTGTAATGAAGGCCATAATCACCGTTCTCGGCAAGGATAAAGTTGGCATTATAGCGAAGGTATGTGTTTATCTTGCAGAAAAAGATGTAAACGTGCTCGAGATATCTCAGACTATAGTTGAGGGATATTTCAACATGATTATGATAGTAGATATAACTAAGGCCTCATGTGAACTC
>JAAYEY010000232.1 GCA_012728505.1 Synergistaceae bacterium
GATAGCCGATGAGATAAGCGTTCCTCTTGTAATAACAACTTCAGATTTGACGCCTGCTGCAGTTATGAAAGGAGAAAAGCCTCACCTTTATGCTTTTCATATAGCTAACGACACTGACGCCAGAGCAAAAATGTTGGGATATTTTGCAGTGCAGGGGCTCTCAGAGAAGGAAATTGCATTTATTTATGACGAGGCTGATGAAATATCCAAAATGCTCCACGAATCAGCTGTAAGGTGGGTTAAAATATTCGGAGGAAAGGTAACTGCTGATATCAGCTGTTCTTTTAAAGAAAATAATGATCAGCGGGTTGCCATGGGAGTTATAGCTCAAAGTGGTGCTAAAGTTTTGATAATCCCGGGAAGACAGAAAAACATTAAATCTATTTTTAAACTTGCCAGAGAGGCAGGTTACACCAACACAGTGCTGGCAGAAGGTTACACAGAGAGTATGGCTGTTGGAAATGAGAGGTTTTTTTCAGGCAGTTGGTGGATCAACGAAGTCTCTGACCTAGATCCTCAGATACGTTCCTTTCTGAAAGATTACAGGACACTTTACAACGAAAACTGTCCGTCTACTGATGTGGAATCAGCTATACTAGCATATGATGGGGTTCGGTGGATATCCAATGCTCTTTATCAGGCTTCCGGCTACAGGGGAGAGGCTATACGTCACGCCCTTCTCGCTACGCAAAATTTTCCTGCAGTACACGCAACTCTCACTATCGATCCAAGAACACATGCTCCATTCAATAAAGCCATGGCATTAGTCTACTGTCCAAACGAAAAAGGCATATTTCAGAGAAGAATTAGGACAAAGAACATAGAATAAATTTTGACCACATCGAAAGAAGCAATAATAGTATTTCAATCTATATGAAATTTTTTTTATATTATCTTACATTTGAGATTATTGGTGGGGTTGTTCTTATGGTTGTAGAACGAGATGAGAAAAGACTCGATAAAAGATTCATATCTGAGTGGAAGGGCAGAGAGAATGAAGACTGTCTCTGGTGGAATGGTAGTTGGTGGTCGTGGAACAGGCTTAATGATATGGCAAAAGACTGCGAAGTAAAATTAAAAGATGCTGGTTTCGCAAAAGGCCAGAGGATTGCGATAATACTGCCAAACTCCCCAATAGTTATAGCACTGTCGATTGCATGCTGGAAGCTCGGCGGTGCAGTCGCACCGATCAACGCAAGAACTGGCCTTGGGAATTTAAAAAGAACCTTGCAGATACTAGATCCGGCGGCTGTTTTTGTTTCCGAAAACAATGAGCTTTTAGCCCCCGACGTTAAAAAGTCTAGGTTCGGCGTCTTTGTTGCACCTCTCGATGAGCCTTTGCCTCCATTTAAATGTGTAAAAGGGATACCAGAAAACGAAGACCATGCTGTGATATTTTCAACATCCGGGACGTCTGGCAGGCCCAAAGCAGTTCCATGCACCCATTCTAATCTGCTGGCCAACATTGATCCTATCAAGAAGCATGTCCCAGGTCTTCTGGATGATGATTCAATCATTCTGAACGTCCTTCCAAATTTTCATTCCTTTGGCTTTAATATGTCCGGAATGCTATCTCTTATGAGCGGTATCAGACAGGTTGTACTGTCTAGCTTTGTGCCTGTTGATAATACGATTGAAGCAATAAAGGTATCTGGCGCTAACATTATCATAGGAGTTCCTACGATAATGTTCTTCATTCTTGGGGCTCTTGCGAAGAGAGATGAGCGTCTGAAAGGGATGAAATTTGTTATCACTGGTGGAGACAGGCTCGACGTCAAAATGAACTCCAGAAGCAAAGAATATCTCGGAGTCGGTATACTTGAAGGATATGGCTTGACTGAATGTTCTCCTGTAGTTGCAGTGGGACAACTTGCTGATGATAGTCAGATCGGTACCGTCGGAAAATTTTTTGATAATTATGAGGTCCAGATAAGAGATGGAGAGGGAAAACGGCTTGATATTAACGAAGAGGGAGTTCTCTGGGTCAAAGGTCCCTGCGTAGTTTCGGGCTATTTCAGGGACGATGCCAATACTAGAGAAAGATTTGAAGATGGCTGGTTTAATACAGGAGATGTAGTTCGTATAGATAAAGATGGTTATGTGAGGATAGTAGACAGGGCGACCGACATAATCATAGTCAGCGGTTTCAACGTTTACCCGCGAGAAGTTGAAAATGTATTGTGTGAGCATCCCGCGGTACAGTCAGCTGCTGCGGTTGGAGAAAAAAACAGAATGACGGGCGAAATAGTCAAAGCTTTCGTCTTGCTTAAAGAGGGAAAAAAAGCCACACAGAAAGAGCTGACAGACTACTGTAAAAAGAATCTCGCCCACTACAAGGTCCCTCATAAGATAGGTTTTCTTAAAGAGCTTCCGATATCGCCTGCAGGCAAGGTGCTTCGCAGAGAGTTAAGGAAAATTGAGATAGACAAATAAAA
>JAAYEY010000233.1 GCA_012728505.1 Synergistaceae bacterium
TACCTCCTCTAAAATTTTTTTATTTTGAGATACACAGAACTTAGGCAGTATGGTTGGTGCTTAAGCCTCAGATAACCAACAAAATGTTGACTAAGCACAAGAAAATGTATCATTTATTTAAATGAATATTAGTATTATAACAATATGTATAAGAATTTACCAGGGGTCGTCAATACTTTTTCGTACAATTTGCTAAGCTTTTATTAAAAATTAGCTGTTGAGGGTATTAGAGCTTAAGGATGGTACTTAGCCGATCTGATCTTTTCTAAGCTTTATGTCTATTATAAAAAGACTTCAGTATCTTCAAATAATACCTTTCCGACTTTATCTGTTATTTCACACTCTTGTCATGGCAACTACAGTCTCCACATGCCCGGTCTGTGGAAACATGTCGAAGGGCTGGATACTTTTAATGCTATATCCGTTTGATATCAGGCTCTTTATGTCACGTGCTAGGGTTGCCGGACCGCATGAAACATAGACAATTTTTTGAGGGGCGATTTTGAGGATCGATGCTATAACTCTGGGGTCACAGCCAGTCCTGGGAGGATCAAGTACTACTGTGTCAAATTTCTCACCTAACAGGGTCTCTGTTAGATCTTCGGCTGAACCGGAAAGTCCGGTTATATTATGAAGTCCATTTAGTTCGGCATTGATATTGAGATATTTAGACGCCTGGGGCCACTCCTCCACTGCTGTAACATGCTTTGCTCTTTCAGAGAGAAACGCAGTCAGAGTACCTACGCCAGAGTAAAGCTCAAGGACGTTCTCAGGAGTATCGCCTGCTGCAAGGTTTGAAGCGTATTTGTAAAGAGCAAGTGCCTGTTCTGAGTTTACTTGGAAGAATGAGGATATTTCAAATTTAAATTTATACTTCCCAAGGACTTCTTCCATAACAGTCTCTCCGTTAATAGAAGAGAAATCATCTCCCCAGATAAAATTACCCTTAGAAATATTTCTATTGAGTACCATGCCATTTATTTTATCGGAATGGCCGGTTGCTATTTTTTTAAGTTTATTGGATTCATCTTTGTTAGGAAATCTACCGGCAACTACGGCACAGAGAGTTTGATCTGTAAATTCAGCGGTTCGAAAAACAATGTGTCTTATAAAGTCAATAACATTGATTTCGCTCTCATTCCAACCAGAAAAACCTGCATCTTTTAAATCATTTATTATTGAAGTCACATTTTCTTCAAGTCTGGGAAGCAGGACGGGGCAACCGGAAAATGGGACTATGTCATGGCTCCTCTTTTGATAAAAACCGGTAAGGAGCTTTCCTCTGCGGTTTGTCTGTGCAGGGAGCGAGGCTTTGTTTCTGTATTGCCATTCTGATGAAGAAGGAATGCATTTTTGGACAGAAGGATCAGAAACCCCTCCGATTCTTTTTATCGCGTCGTAAACAGTTTTTGTCTTAAGTTCTAACTGAGACTGGTAGTCAATATGTTGAAGCTGGCAGCCTCCGCATCTTCCGAAGAGCGGACAGAGAGGTTTTCTCCTTATGGGTGAGTCGTTGTGTCTTTCAATGACTTTTGCTATAGCGTAGTTTTTCTTTACACGAACTAATCGGCAAGTTACATCTTCTTCAGGCAGGGCATCCGGTACAAAGACAACGAAGCGCTCGTTGCCGAGGCGGACAATCCCTTCCCCTTCGTTGTTTATATCTGTTATTTGAAACCTATTTATTTCTCCTTGTTGCATCATATTCCTCCAAAAAGAATATATAAAGAAAAAGGGGCGGGAAATAATCCCCACCCCCTCTTATAGATTATATCAGATTCATTACTTCCTTGCTGCCATTGCTTCGCTCATCATTTCGTATCCATATCCAAAGGCCTTTTCGTTAAGTTCTTCTGTTCCCTTTGGAACCCTGGCTAGGATTGCCTTCTTGATCGCTTCCGGTTTTGTCAGTCCTTTGACTTCCAATACCCTCGCTGCGGTTCCAAGGGCTACCATGTTAACTACGATTTCACGACCTAGCTTTTCTCTTGCTGTCCTAACTATAGGAAGAAGATAGACATCAGCGTCAAGTTTTGGAGGTTCAGTTACGAAGAAATCGTCAAGAATGACGGTAGCTCCCTTTGCTGTGTCATGGCTGTATGAATCGCATGCCTTCTGTGTAAGAATGACTTGGAGGTCTGGATGAGCTGCTTTTGGATAGTCAATATCGCTCCGGTCATATACAACTTCTGATTTAGAAGCTCCGCCTCGGGCTTCTGGCCCGTATGACTGACTTTGTACAGAATTAAGACCCTCTGTATTAAGCGCGGCGGCTTCTCCAAGGATCACTGCGGCAAGGATTACTCCCTGTCCGCCGGATCCAGCAACGCGAATTTCAAAACGTTCGCTCATGATCCGTTACCCCCTATGCCTTCTGAGCGCGTGCGATGACTTCATCATAGCGCTTAGTGTATTCGCGGGCGTCTTCGATATTGACGAATTCGCCAATAACGATTTTACCCTTGAGTTCTTCAGCAGTCATTGTGTCGGCCTTGGCCTTCATGACTGAATTGTCCTTGAGATAGTTGAAGTTATCCATCGGACGACTACGTTTGTTCTTACGGCCAAACTGCGTGTGACAGTAGGAAACTAGTTCAACTACGGCAAAGCCCTTCTTCTGGTGCAGAATAGCCTTTTTGAGTATCTGTTCGCACATTACTGGCTGAGCGACTGTTGCTCGTGCAACAAAGGTTGCTCCGGCTCCTTCGGCTAGTTTGCATATATCAAATGTGGGGTCAATTGCTCCATAGGGTGCTGTAGATGCAAAAGCACCTTCCGGTGTAGTTGGTGAAGCCTGTCCGCCTGTCATACCGTAGATGTTGTTGTTCATCACTACAGCTGTGATTCCAATGTTACGGCGGCATGCGTGGATGAAGTGGTTTCCACCGATGGCGGTACCATCTCCGTCACCCATTACGTTGACGATTGTAAGATCGGGATTTGCAAGTCTGACTCCTGTGGCAAAGGCCAGTGAACGGCCGTGAGCTGTGTGGAGTGTGCATGCATCGATATATCCTGGCATGCGGCTTGAACACCCGATACCTGAGGAAATACAGACCTGCTCTTTGGGGATTTTAAGGTCTGCAATGGCGCGGAGTATTGCGTGCATGATGATACCGTGACCGCAACCAGGGCACCAGATATGTGGCATAAATTTAGTACGTAGTAGTTTTTTTACATCTTCGCGGGGCATAGTTACGCCACCTCCTTGATGAAGGCCATGATTTCGTCAGGCTTGTAAAGTTCTCCGTTGAGGAGGTTTTTGCGATGTACTTCGCATCTTCCTGCAACTGCTCTCTCAACTTCGTTTACCATCTGTCCTGCGTTAAGCTCGGGGACAATTATGTGCTTGACTCTCTTTGAGATCTCTGCGATTTGTTTCTCCGGGAACGGCCAAAGTGATATTGGACGGAAATGTCCGACTTTGACATTCTGCTTACGAAGTTCGCGGATGGCACGAAGGGATGAACGTGAAACGCTTCCGTAAGAAACTATCACGATTTCTGCGTCTTCCATACTCTCTTCTTTAAATTCAACGATTTCTTCGCGGAAACGTTCAACCTTACGGATGATACGGGTTGCTTTTTTATCAATCTCATTGGCTTCGTTTGTTGGGAAACCAAAGTCGTTGCTGGTAAGGCCGGTTACATGCCAACGATAGCCGTCACCAAAAGCTGCCATAGGTGGTACATCGTCGTCGTCTGCCTTGTAGGGTACAAAATCATCAGGGCAAACTGTAGGTTTTTTGCGGTTAATTACTTCGAATGTCCCGGGTTCAGGGATGACTATTTTTTCACGCATATGTCCTATTATCTCGTCAGATAGGACGAGTACCGGCTGACGGAAACGTTCAGCCATGTTAAATGCTCTAACAGTGATTTCATAGCACTCCTGAATTGACGAGGGGGCGTAGGCGATTGTAGCGTGGTCGCCATGTGTTCCCCATTTGGCCTGCATTACGTCGGCCTGTGAAACTTTGGTCGGAAGTCCTGTTGATGGGCCGCCACGCATTACGTTAGCAACTACAAGAGGAATTTCCGCAATATATGCATAACCCAATAGCTCCTGTTTGAGTGAAATACCAGGGCCTGAGCTTCCTGTCATAGATTTAAGGCCGGCAATAGAAGCTCCTATTGCGGCTGCGATTCCACCGATCTCATCTTCCATCTGTACAAATTTGCCGCCTAGTCTCGGCAGCTCTTCGGCCATAGTTTCCATAATCTCCGTTGAAGGAGTTATGGGGTAGCCACCAAAAAATCTGCATCCAGCGGCAACAGCGCCCATTGCAAGCGCTTTGTTACCTTGCCAGAATTCAACCTGCGCCATTATTAGTCACGCTCCTTAATTGTTATTGCCATATCCGGACAGACGTTTTCGCACTGGCGGCAGCCAATGCAATCGTCGGGGCGAACAGGCGTAGACTTTACCTGCTCACTTAGTTCAAGTACTTTCTTAGGGCATATAGCGATACAGAGACCACATCCTTTGCACCACTTGTTAAATACCTCGATGTCGAACTTCTTCGCCAAAAAACCCACCATCCTTCCCTAAATCTAATCAATTTTTGTTTGTCAACCATTATTAGTATCGATTGGCATAACCTTGGGTATTATGACAAACTTTTCACATAAATTCAAGGATGAGAATAAATTCTCTATATTCTGACAATAGTAATCATTAATATGACGTTGGACCTATATCAGGTTCGCGAAGATAAACTCCCAGTATTTTGTCAGGTGTTACAGAAAATTCTTTGTAATATTCTCCCATCAATGCTGTCTGAGCTGGTCTCCCGACAGATCTTGGCAAAATATTATTGGGCAAGACAGAAAATTCATTGAATATGGTCGCATCTTTTCCAACTATAAGAGCTTCTGGGTAGTGAGTGAGGAAATCGGCAAATTCCTCAGCGGTACAAAACTTTGGATATACAAACGGCTTCAGTTGGCTGCCGTCAGAAAAATAAAGAGCGCAGTATACGCAGTTCTGTCTCGCTTTGAAAACTGGTGCAAGCGGTAGTCCTGTATTCCTGAGATCGTGGACAAAAGCTTCAAGAGATGAAATAGGCAGGATTTTAATTCCAAGTGCTTGTGCAAGTGCCGCTGAATAAGCGATGCCTGTCCTGATACCGGTATAGTATCCCGGTCCGTTTGCCACCGCGATAAGATCTAGCTCGGATATTTCTATTGAGAGTGATGAGAGCATCTCTTCTACAAGAACGGGGAGACGGGAAGATTGCTGACGGCCCAGCTCAAGGCTTATCTCCGAAAGTACGCCACCGTCCGATGTTATCCCAATATTGGTAAATTTAGTCGTACAGTCTATTCCCAGAACTTTCATGTTTGTCCTCTTTTTCGCAGGTTAATTCCATAATATCGCAGGAAAGTTCCCGAAGTAAGTTTTCAGCAGATTCGCCCAGTACCTTTATTGTTATATCTCTAGCGTACTCATTGTTGCTATGTTGTTTAATAGTGATGTCAATTGTGTTATTCAAAGGTGATGTATGCCATCTTTCGCCCCACTCTATAACCACCACGTATCCACTGTCTATGTAGTTTTCGAAATCAAGAGCATCTGCTTCGACGTGAGAATCAAGACGATAAAGGTCTGCGTGAATAAGCGGCAGTTCCCCACTATGTTCTGCTACCAGTACAAAAGTTGGGCTCTTTATCTTACTGAAACCGAGTGCTTTGCCTATTCCTTGTGTAATAAGGGTTTTCCCCATACCAAGTCCACCGTGGAGCAGTATGACAAGCCCAGGATACGCTTGTTTACCAATAAAATAACCTAGGGAGTATGTTTCCTCCTCTGAAAAGGTCACTATATCCAATTTTTTAGTTGAGCGTGAAAGGCAGTGCATCTGCTATCTCTCTCGCTAGGATACCGCGGATACCCGATTTATTTTCTAAAATAGAGCCGGCTGCCCCATGAGCAGCTGCGCCGACAAGTGTAGCGTCATGGATCGGCATTCCGCTTGCAATAAGAGCTCCGATTGCTCCGCTAAGTACATCTCCCGAACCGGGGACTGCAAGAGCAGGTGAACCTTCTTTTATTATAGTTATATCTTTTCCTTTAGAATAAACAACCGTGTCCATACCCTTTAGCAGCACAGTACCAGAGATGTGAGACATTGAGACAGCAGAACCAGTCCTATCGTTGTTGACCTCTTGTGCTGTTATCCCAAGCAAGTTCGCTGCTTCTCCGCAATGAGGCGTTATGACAGTGTCTAATCTGAAGACAGGTATGTTTTTTTGTGATGAAAGAAAATAGAGGGCGTCGCCGTCTGCCAGAAGAGGTTTCTTCCATTCATTCCAGAACCAGCTTGTAATAAACCCAGAGCTCTCGCTTCTTCCAAGCCCCGGTCCTACAACGGCCGCTCCACATCTTTTCTCCCAAGGTGCGATGGCTTCAGCAAAACTTTCAGGTGCGATGTGATCGTTTATTGTTCTTAGCGGCACGAATATCGCTTCAGGAAGGAAGAGTGAGGCGCTGTCGACCATAAAATCAGGAATGGCCACTACTACAAGCCCGGCACCTGATCGTAGAGCTCCGAGTCCTGCAAGTAACGGCGCTCCCCTGTAATTGGCATTTCCGCCGACTATTAGAAGCCCTCCCCTACTGCCCTTGTGTATGTTTCTAGAAAGACTGGGTAGAAGTTCAGATATGTCGTCTTTTGTAAATGAATAAATGCTATCTTTCTGATCTAGCACCTTTTTGGGAGATATTCCTATATCTGCTACAACAACGATACCGCACATTTCAGAGGCAGGGGAAAAACACATCCCCTTTTTTGCCGCAAGAAACGTTACGGTAACATCAGCTTTAACGCAGGGGTCAAAGATGTTTCCAGTAATAGAGTCTATTCCACTCGGTAAATCAAAAGCCACAACTGCCCCGTTTTTCTTGCAGCAACTTATAAGACGTTCTATTTCTCCCTTAGGCGCTCCCTGTGAGCCTGTTCCCAGAAGGGCATCAATTAGGCAGTCAGCATTGTTTGTTTCGTCGTTTATCTCACTGTCAGATAGATTTTTTGATTGTTTTATCGTGCAGAAAGGGTCATTTTGATTCATAAGTATGTCGAGATTAGCCTTAGCGTCGCCCTTGTATCTTTCGATATCAGCTGACAAAATCAGGGTTATTTTAAAACCCTTTTTTAGAAAGTGTCTTGCTGCAACAAAACCATCTCCGCCGTTGTTGCCTGGACCTACAAATATTAAGAAGCTCTTTGCATCCGGATACCTCTTTAGAACTTCAAGAGCAGCGTTGTTTCCTGCATTTTCCATTAGGTCGATTGATGGAACCCCATACTTCTCCACAGCAAGTATGTCTGCCTGTCTTACATCCTCTGGGTCAAAATACCTTATCATTGGTTTTTCTCCAGAACCACTACTGCAGTAGCGATTCCAGCATCGTGCGATATTGTCAGAAATATATTGTCTATACCCTCATCAGAAAACTTCGAAAGGGTATTCTCATCAAGTACAAACCTTGGTCCCGTTTTAGTTCTTTCTATAGTACAGGAATTGATACCAAGCTTTGCCATCCCCCACCCCGTAGCCTTAGAGAGGGCTTCACGCGCGGCGAAGGCGGCAGCATAGTGAGTTGCAGGGTCAGCCTTGGATTCTGCGTAAGATATCTCCTCAGCGGAAAAGACCCGCTCACAAAATCCCTTTTGCGAAACGGCCTTTCTCATCCTATTGATATCACATACGTCTAATCCTATCCCGCGTATCATCCATACACCTGCTTTGTACAAATTGACAGGGCTTGAAGAAAAGTGGTAACTCTGTTAATCAGTTCCACCGAGTTCCGTGCGTATAATATCTCTCTGCCAGTCTTCAAGGGACTTCCTTCTTACTGCCACTTTGAAATCCTTTGTAAGCTTGGCTTTCCAGTGAGAGCCGTATATTTCTGGGGCAAGCTTAATTGCTTTAACTGCAAGTATTTTGTAGTAGTTATGATCAGTTGCCCATTTACCGATTCTTCCGCTGTATAGTCCGGCAAAGTATCCCCAAACATTATCGTGGTTCCTTGCGCTTCGGGGATAGTCCTTTCTAATCTTATTCTCATAATCGCAAAGAAATTCCTGCGGACTGTTGTATTTTCTAAATTTTGACGCTTGCGTATAGTAAACTCCGTTTTTACTCTCTTTGCTATCTTTAGATATATATGGTTTCCCCGCACTGAGCCATTCAGAGGAGGCCTTGATACCGGCGCCATTATAGCCGTTTTCCCACAGGTAACTTGTCCAGTAGGCTGTCTCACAGGCACTCTGGACAGTTACAGCGAATGGATTTATATGCTTGTGTTTTTTAGCAAGTCTGTAAAACTCTTTCGTGGAGTAGGCCGAAGAGCTTTGGATCGAAATAAAGAGCATCAGGATAGAGAGCAATATGATGCTTGTAAATTTTTTCATATAATAATACCTCCAACAGATATGTAGCACGTTAAATAATAACATAACTAGCCTGTTCGACAAAACAAGCAAAATAAGAAATGCAGTCTTGAATAATCGGAAGGCGTTAAGAATATGGTTGCGAAGGTTTTTTAAAAAAAGGTAAATGGCAAGGTTTTCAAGACGGAAGTTATCTTTATAAGGATATTATCGTCTTCAAGCGGGCGCAATTTAACGGAGAACCATTGTTTTTGAATTAAGCCTATGAAAAGGTTTATCGTCAAACAAAAGCCCATCCCACTTAGAGACATACGGGAAAGACGATAAGGGGCTGGATTCCGTTTAGTTGTGGTCTGAACTCACGCTGAAAGCATTCAGGAAAGGTGGGGAGAGTGGCTTTATGCTATGTTTTTTGTCTGATCTTACCCATTGATTCCCAACTGACTCCCCCATTGATTTCCCATTGATCACGCCGGATGTTTTATCCGGCAGTCCCTAACAACAGATGGGAAAGTTGAGTTATGTATTTTTATTTTTTTTACACAAGCAATTTGTTCCTACTACCCCGCTTATTATTAATATAGAGCCAATAATATGGTAGTAAAAAATCTTTTCGTTTAAAAAAACAACGCCAGCAATTATAGATATAACAGTGCTTAAATTAGTAAAAACACACATTTTCGATGCGTCCATTTTAGATAGTGCATAATTGGTAAGTAATGAAGTGGCTAATGAAGAAAGCACACCTAAATATACTACCGCTACAATAAATCCGGGTTGGTAAAGAGGTTCAAAAAAGTTGCCGATAGCGCCATCAAGAATGTGCTTTCCTATTGACATTGCATTAAAAAATATAAAGCTGATAATTATCATCATATAAGTCATTTCTACAATCGTAAAACTTTTAGTCAGTTTTTTAACCATTATGCTGTATATCGAAAATGAGAGGGCAGACAGTAGAATAAGTGATATACCCATTGCATTACTAAAATTAAAATTGGAGCCTTTATTAAGAGTAATATATACAACTCCTGCAACAGAAAGCATGACAGATAATTTTTGCAATATAGTAGTCTGCTCTTTTAAAAAATATGTCGCTAATATCAATGTAAAAATAGGCATCATGGCAAATAAAATGGCTGATTCCGAGGAAGTTAGATATTGAAGACCAAAGGTTTGGAATGCAAAAAACAACATGGGGTAAAAGATAGCCAATGGGAGCACTTTTAAAACTTTCTCTTTGTTAAGGTCAAGCTTAACCCATTTAAACAGGAGTGGAATTAAAAGCGCCAAAAATGAGGCTGTAAATCTATATGCCAGTACATCCCATGGGTTGCTTACGTTCAATCCTATTTTTGAGAACATAAAAGAAAGCCCGGTAATAAAGGTGTGACCTATTGCAGCTAAGTAAGCCAAATGCATTTTTTTATCTTCCATAATTAACTCTCCTGGTCATCGATGTCAATATAATTAATGCGTTAACTTTTCCTCCAGATAGTTTTTCAGAACTAGCGCTTGGTTTATAGAGGTATCTTTGGCACCATATAAAAGTGTTACATGATTTTTTTTGATAATCTCAATCAATTGTAAAACTGCAGATTGTTTTTCAGGGTCGGTATCAAGTTCCTGTCTGTACTTTTCAACAAATTCGTCAAATCTTTCCGATTTATGCCCGAACCAGACACGAAGCTGCTGACTGGGAGCAATATTTTTTAACCAATCGTCCAGCATGGCTTTTTCCTTGGTAATTCCTCTCGGCCACAGACGGTCAACCAATATACGCTTTCCGTCGTTTGCCTCTGCTGGATCGTATATACGTTTAATTTCGATGTTCATGCTGAACCTCCTTTTTTAAACTTACTTTAAAATATTATTATTTATTTAAGGAGTAATTTCTTGTGGAAAGGAAACATAAAAGGAGACAAAG
Organism: Synergistaceae bacterium; assembly: GCA_012728505.1. Taxonomy (GTDB): domain Bacteria; phylum Synergistota; class Synergistia; order Synergistales; family Synergistaceae; genus Caenicola. The sequence continues at coordinate 10,323 of JAAYEY010000233.1, forward strand.
TGGTGCGAGAGAGGGGATTTGAACCCCTATGTCAGTGACACGGGATCCTAAGTCCCGCGCGTCTACCAATTCCGCCACTCTCGCATTAGTCTAAAAGCAGAACAGGGTAGATTTTACCCTGCTTTTATTTAAAGTGCAAGGAAGGTTTTCCTCTTTTATAGGGGATCTTTTGCTGATAAATTTTTAGCAAAGATGTTTAGGAGAATTATCTACATCCTCTTTATAAAGGACATCTTTGTATTCCTCTCCTCTATTCATAACCTTTTCTGCGTAAGAGCATTTAGGAATAATCTTAAATCCTTTTTCACGAGCCGTTGAAACAACTTTCTCTAGCAGCTTAGCGGCAATTTTCTGCCCTCTCAAAGCCTCTGATACAAAAGTCCTTTCAATTACGATAAGATTACTCCTCCTGTATTTAAAGACAATTTCAGCATCTGGGTCTTTCTCTGTCTCTCCAATATAAAACCTATTAGTTCCATTCTTGATCTCCATAAA
>JAAYEY010000234.1 GCA_012728505.1 Synergistaceae bacterium
TGTTACCGATTTTCCCCATTCTGCGTTGAGAGTGGTTATATCGAGCCCCCTGTTTTCGCAGATAGAAATGTAGCGGTCCCCAAAATGACCGTTTGAACAGACCAGGACTTTATCTTTTTCTCCTGCGAGATTGGCTATTGCCATTTCCATGGCCATCGTTCCTGAGCCGGCGAGTAGAAATGCAATGCCGTCACAGTTCGTTATAGATCTGAGCTCGGCAAGAAGGTTCTGGAATTCAGCCACGAAATCCGGGTCTGTGTGGGCCTTAACTTCGCTTCCCAGTTTTTGGAGTACGCTCGGTGAAACCGGAACAGGTCCCGGGATCATGACAAGTTTTTTTGTAGGAATCATTATTTGACCTCCAGTTATAATATTAGTTTTCACTTAAGATTTTCAACATTATATTACAAGATATGGATTTAAGTTATTACCGTCTGCTAATTGATGCTCAATGAACAAAGATAAGACGACATTCAAAGGGACATTTAACACTGTTTATTTCAAGGGTTTCGGTCTCTTGTCTGCCTTGTAATTTTACTCTTTAGGTGATGACTCTCTAAAAAGAAAAATGAGAATACCAATGTTTTTTAATGTATTGTCGACATTACTATTTATATAGGGTGTATAATTTAAGTATTAATTCCCGTTCGGCTTAAATGTTTTTGAAATACTAGGAATTCGCTTGACTTATACAACCTCTCGGTTATTATATTCCGTGCGCAAAGAGTCTCTGTTTGGATGAATATTCAAAATATTTTCATTCTTACAGTTCCCGAAACGCTAGGAGGTAATCATGAGAAATATATGGAAAATGCGGAAGGTTTTTATTCCGCAGGCCGTAGCGCTGCTAATAATTTTAATATCAGTGGTTCTTTCCCCCAGTATGGGGATATGCAGCGCACCGGACAAAAAAACACTTAGCAACATCTCCGCTGAAGGAGCCATTATTACAACTACATATGAAACAAAAAATGACACAGGCAATGTCGTTGTAAAGACGACATCTTCAGTAAAAAAGAAAGAAATCGTTCATCCCCGAGCAGCTTCGGTCGAATCTGCACAGACCAGTAGATTTCTTCAAGGACTTGACGTCTCAGTTCTGGAAACATTACAGAAAATGGATCTTACTCCGCAGCATATCGACAAATGGATAGGCAGCCATCCAAATTCAACTTTGAAAGAATTGAACAAACTGTCTCCAAATCAACAGCGTAAAGTTGCAAATATCGCGACTTTCATTAGATCCACCAACAAAAAGGTCTCTACTCAGGTAGCGTGGCGCGAAGCTTCTGCTCTTGTTTACTACAGCACAAAGTACAACGTACCCATAGATCTTTCTGTTGGTATTGCAAAGACAGAGAGCCTGTTCAACCCAAGTGCGATGAGCAATAGAGGCGCTTGTGGAGTAATGCAGGTCATGTGGAAGGTTCATTACGGAATGCTTAGTGCGAAAGGGATAGCAACCACTAAGGACCATATGTTTGATCCCGAGCGAGGTGTCGAGGCCGGGGTTCTTTTGCTTTCAGGCTACATAAAAGCATATGGAACGGTCCAAAAAGCTCTCAACAGATACTACGGAGGCATTTCCGTCTCCTACCTTAAAAAGGTCAACAAAAACATGGCGATGCTCCAGAGCCATTCTGAAAAAACGGGAAACTGATTTTCTAAAAGACTAACTTAAAGCGCAGAAAAGGGTCCGCATCTAAGTAGATACGGACCCTTTTTCATGGCCTAAACTTTAAATGAAGCAATTACTGCAGTGTGGTCGGAGGGGCGTTCCATCGCTCTGAGGGATCTTTCGACCCAAACCTTTTTACTCGACTCAGCCATAATTTCTGTCCCTATTATATGGTCTATCCTCCAGCCAATATTTCTTGTAAAAGCATCCTTTACTCTGTAATCCCAATATGAGTATTCACCATCATTGGGCAGATGTTTTCTGAAAATATCAACGAATCCCCATGACATGACTTCTGCAAATGCATTTTTTACGTCAGCATGGAAGCACACATGGTTCTTCTTATTTTTAGGATTGGTTACATCAAAATCTGTAGGAGCTACATTCAGGTCGCCTAGCCATAAAAGTTTTTCTTTTGGCGTGAGCTTCCTTTCGAACAGTTGTCTGACTCTCTGGAAAAAGCGGAGCTTATACTGATAATCGGGATGGTCTATCTCTTTACCCTGCGGGATGTAAGTATTCAGTATGTTAAGGTCACCGAATTTCGCAAAGACCACCCGTGCGTTTTCTGATTCTTCCTTGTCAGGCTCTACAGCTCCGTCATTAAGTCCAAATTCAACCTCATCAGGTTCAATTTTTGAGATTACAGCGACACCGTTATATGATTTCATCCCTTTAAACAGGCTGTGGTAACCTAGTTCCTTAAAAAGATCTTCGGGGAACATCTCGTCACGACATTTTGTTTCTTGCAGACAGAGGATTTCAGGGGCTTCTTCTGATGTGAGAAATCGTTCAAGTATGGGCATCCTAGCGTTGACGGAATTTACGTTGAAAGTTCCAATAGAGATTTGGGACATTCTATTTCCTCCTTAATAAATGATTATTACTTTAACTTTTCCACCTGTTGTTAATAGTGAATGTTACTGCGGCTGTTTTTAGCCGCAGCAGTATAAACTCGTATTTTCGAGCGCGTTCTGAGATCGGAGATCCAACGTCTTTAAACTTTTAAGTCACTGGTTCCCCGTTCAGCTGCGTCCGGGGAAGACGGTGGGAGAGTTTAAACAATAACGTGTTAAGTATACACGGAACTAATGTACTAGGTATCTTCCCCCTTGGTTTCAATATGATATAGAAAATATCAAAGACATTGCATTAATCGAATATGAATGCTAGAATGTCTACCATGATGAAAAATAAGGCTTCACTTGATTTGTTCACATTCTGCTGCTGTTGTATGGAGGGTTTCGGAGGGTAATCCGTGCCGCCATCTTGGCTGTTGCGGTTATAAACTTAACTGCAGACAGACATAATCTGATAAAGCAAAAAAGACCTGCTGCGGCAGGTCTTTTTTATTAGGGAAACAAACCGAACTAAGAAGGGTGATAAGAATGTCAGCTTGGGAATATGTCAAAAACGATTTTAATGCGGCTATGCGCAATGACCCCGCGATTCCAGGAGGATTAAGAGGGATTCTTGAGGTGGTCCTTTGTACGCCGGGATTCCTTGCAATAACATTTCATCGTGGGTTCCACTTCATGCATTCAACCATGCACATTCCAGTGCTGCCCCGTTTTCTGTCTCTGATAGTTCGTTGGTGGACAGGGATCGAAATACATCCCGGAGCTAAGATAGGGAAAGGTTTTTTCATAGATCACGGAGCCGGAGTAGTCATCGGAGAGACAGCTGAAGTAGGAGATAACGTGATTCTTTATCAGGGAGTCACGCTGGGAGGAACAGGAAACGAGAAAGGTAGTAAAAGGCATCCAACTCTTGAATCAAACGTATTTATTGGCAGCGGAGCAAAAATACTGGGGCCGATAAAGATCGGAGCAAACTCTAGGATAGGTGCCAACAGCGTCGTGCTGAAAGATGTCCCTGAAAATGCCACAGTTACAGGAACGAGGGCAAGGACTATAAAGGTCAATGGCAAACGTGTAAGCGAGACCTCTCCGTCCATGAACCCCGAAGAACTGTGGAGCAGGTTTTTAAAAATGGAAGAAGAGCTTGTAATGGTGAGAAAAGAGTTGAAACATTTAAAAGGAGAAAAAGAAAAAAGAGTCATTCCTCCTCACGTGGAAGTAGAGGTACTGAATAAAAAGAAAGAGCTATGTCTCAAATAAGCCCAAA
>JAAYEY010000235.1 GCA_012728505.1 Synergistaceae bacterium
GCCGACAAGGTGCTTGAAATAGGCCCGGGGGACGGCATACTTACCGAAGGGCTCCTTAGTACCGATTGCTCCGGAATCTGTACCGTAGAGCTTGATACTAGGCTTAAACACACAATAGAAATGCTTGCTATAAAAGACAGCAGGTTGATTCCCTTATGGGGCGACGCTGTGCAGTTCGACTATATAAACAAGCTTCCCTGGATGCCTAACAGAATAATTGCTAACCTGCCATATCATATAACTACCCCTCTTCTTTGGACGTTACTCGAAGAGATTGCTCCCGGTGGGCTCGAATATATGCTGCTGATGGTGCAGCTGGAATCTGCTCAGAGGATTATCTCACCGCACGGACATCGTGAACGCTCTCCTCTTGGTATTACAATTGAGGCAATGGGTACATCCACTATAGTTAGGAACGTTCCTGCTTCTGCCTTCAGGCCCCAGCCAAGGGTCAATTCATGTATTCTTGAAATAAAGATCGAGAAAAATAGGGAGTTGGCAAGTGATAGAACCTGGAGAGGGTTGCTTAAAAGATCGTTTACTCAAAGGAGAAAAACTTTGGTAAACAATTGGCTCTCCGGATACCCTGAAATTACAAGAGAAGACGCTTTAGAGATACTGGAAATGAATGGGCTGAAACCCACGTCCAGAGCAGAAGAACTTTCTCTGGACGTGTGGCAGAAACTTTCTGAAGAGCCTCGATTTTACCTTAAACCAAAAGCATAAAAGGGGAATTAAATATGACCTGGGATCTTGGCAAGATAATCGTAGATGAAAATATAGAACTGCCCCTTGACTGGGCTTCGCTCTCCCCATCAGGAAGGATCTTTGTTGAGATTGGATTTGGTAACGGTGAATTTCTTGAACACCTTGCTAAAACTTATCCCGATGTGCTTATAGTAGGTATAGAAGTATCACAGTGGTGCGCTACTAAGGGAGCTAGGAGAGCTCTCTCCGAAGGGTTGAGTAACGTGCGTGTAATGCATGGTGATGCTCGCTTTCTTTTACGTAATTGCTTCTCACCCGAGTCAGTAGAGAGGGTATATATGAACTTTCCATGTCCTTGGCCAAAAACAAGGCACGCTTCAAGGCGTGTTAACGTTCCACTTTTTGCCGATCTCCTGGCATATGTAGTAGCTCCGGGCGGATATTTTGAACTTGCCACAGATGTTGACTGGTATGCGGCAGAAACAGCCGTCACTATATCCTCTTCAGGTATTTTTGAAGCGGATCCGATAGAGGTTGACCCAGAGAGACCTTATCTCACAAAGTATGAAAGAAAATGGAGAGCCATGGGTAAGAGTACATGGCGCTTGGTACTGCATAAAACAGGCAGTTACGATGATCAAATAACCGGGAATGACGACTTTCAGATGGAAATGGAGTGTGTAAGCGGAATGAAACTTGAGGATGTCCTTTCAAAGATAAAAGGCGCGGAGGGCAAAGGTGCCGGTGGAAAGGGACACTGGATATTCAGGGAGACATTCGTTTCAGATTCGGGAGTTGGTCTTGTACTTGCAATAACGGC
>JAAYEY010000236.1 GCA_012728505.1 Synergistaceae bacterium
GGTGAAGGTTTTGCAAGGATAAACATTGGGACAAACCGAGCCCAGCTTAAAGAAGCGCTTGAGAGGATTGCAGTGGCTCTTCAATCACGTGCCTGATCCGAGGTATACCGGCGAGACGCCGGGGTAAAGTGTGCCTCGGCAGGTTCCTAAAACAGTTGTTTGACAATCGTTTGACTATAGTTCGACCGCTCCTAAAACAACCGCTTCACTATTGCTTCACGCAACACGTTTCACGTTACAGCTTCACGCCAGATGTTCCACCTGGCAGTCTTTAACAGCAGGTGGGAAAGTTCAGAATATAAATATTAAAAGACTAATAGGAGGAATATCTTTATGGCAAAGAAAAAACCGCTCGTCTGCTATTGCCGTTTCTGGGTCGACGGGAGAACTTACTCAGGCACGATACGAGATAATTCAGTAGATATAGTCGAAGGAGATCCATTTACAGGGTTTTCTCCAATCAGGCTGAGCTACCCTGTGGATAGAGTAAAGTTTCTGCCTCCCTTCATGCCAAAGAGGATCTGGTGCATAGGCCGTAATTATCTTGGACATGTAAAGGAACTGAACAATGAAATTCCTAAGGAACCTCTTGTTTTCATGAAATCTACCTCTGCGATAATCGGAGCCAATGATTTTATTCGTATCCCAGAATGGGCAGGCCGGATCGACTATGAAGGTGAACTTGCCGTGGTTATCGGCAAGGCGGGGCGTAATATCCCGGAAGAAGAGGCGTTCAGCCATGTGCTGGGCTACTCAATAATGAACGACGTAACTGCAAGGGAGCTTCAGAAGTCAGATGGACAGTGGACCCGAGCGAAAAGCTTCGACACATTTGCTCCATTCGGGCCCGCTCTTCTTGTAACAGATCAAATGCCAGAGGATGCGGTTATAAGAACAACCCTAAACGGAAAGAATGTACAGGAAGCAACATTTTCGCAGATGATATTCCCGGTACAGAGGCTTATATCTCACATCAGTAAATTTGCAACGCTTGAGCCTGGCGATGTCATTGCAAGCGGGACACCTCAGGGCGTAGGCCCAATGAAGCCGGGAGACTTGGTTGAGGTCTCTATAGAAGGTATAGGCAGTCTTAAAAATATCTGCGCTAACTAAGAGTTCTTTAGATTGAGGTCAAATGAAAAGGAGACGGATCACAATGGTCCGCCTCCTTATATTTTTGTTTCTTTTTCAGGATTTCATTCCCAGTGAGATTATCTTTGTAAAAGCCTTTTCGGGCGTAAGATCGAGGTATTCGACACTCTCTTCAGGAAAGAAGAAGACAAGACCTGTGGTTGGATTTGGGGATGTGGGAACGAAGATCGTAACCCTGTTGCTTCCGTCTTCCGCTTTTTCCCTCTTCGTCACAAAACCTATTATGTAGCCCTCTCCGCACGGTACCTTGGCTGTCCCTAGGTATCCGCCGTCGCGGCCGCCCGCAGTGAATGTCTGCACAATCTCTTGAAAAGTGGCGTACCATCCACCTACCACGGGTATCTTTGATATCAAATGATCAATAATATTGAGGAACCACTTCTCTTTTCTTCTCAGTTTACGACCCGTATATATCAGCAGTACTATTATAAACAGTGTCACTGCTATGGCCGTTCTAACGGATTTTGTAATTCCAAATATTTTTCCGCCCAGCGCCTCGAAGAGTATGAAGAGGGTATAGAATAAGAATACCAAAACACCAAGCGGTATGAGCGCGATACATCCAAGAAAAAAATCCTTGGTGATTCTTCCGATTTTCGATATATGTGAACTTTTTTTGTCGTTTGACTTATTTTTGCTGTCCATTTATATATCACTCCAAGACTTGTCAATTTACTCACTTCTGAGATATCCTTACTATAGGTGCAAAAGATGCGGAGAGGGAGGAATCCTCAAATGTTATACAAGATAACAGCTGTTATTGTCTCAATCTATTTTACTCTCTATCACCGTCTTTCGGTGAGCGGAAAAGAAAAAATACCTTCAAACATGCCGGTGATAGTTGCTTCAAACCATGCAAGCTACCTTGACCCTCCTCTTGTCGGTTACACCTTTTGCCCCAGGATACTCAAGTTCGTAGCTTGGGAGAAACTTTTTAAAGTACCGCTCGTAGGCGCCTATCTGAATAAGATGGGGGCAGTGCCCGTTTCACCAGAAAACAAAAATAGTTCGGCCTCTCTTCTGAGAATGATAATAGGTTTTATAGAAGAAGGCTACAGTGTATACATTTGCCCAGAAGGACACCGTACCGAGGATGGAACCCTTCAGCCATTGGAGGGAGGAGTCTCACTTCTCTCGCTTAAAACCGGAGCTCCTGTTGTTCCCACCTGGGCTGGAGGTACATACCGGGCGATGTCTCCACACATGAAGTTCCCCCGCCCCCGCAAACTTTACGTCGTATATGGAGACCCTATATTTCCTTCAGAGATACCTTCGGAGAGCACGGAAAAGGAGAAACGCAAATACATCCTTGATAAGATAGAAGAATTTTACGTAGAGATGGATAGAAAAGACAGAGAAAAATATCCCAGATAGAACCAAGTAGAATAGGCTACACTAGGATAAAAAACCCTCACGATCCTGCTTAGCCTTTTTTCACTTATTTGATCTAGCTAGGTCCTTCAGCTCCTGTAGGTTCTCCGGTGTTATATTTCCCGAAATCCATGAAGAATATACGGAGTTATTCTGAAGCAAAGGTTCATTCCTAAGCTCAGGCATCTTATCTGCCGCTGTTTCAAAAGAAGGCGTTCCCGGTATAGGAGAAAACTCAGCTAGCTTTGGCTTCCCACCGGAAGAATGGACAAAATTTATGGTTTCCTTAACAGAATTGATGCTTTGGCCGGGCAGACCGAGCAAAATGTATGTCTCACAGTCTTCCCTTGAATAACCGGCATTGAGAAGATACCTGACGGCATTCGCGTACTCTTCTCTTGCCACCTTACTAGAACTTATATCAGCCATTTTTGGATTGATGCTCTCAAGAGATAGCCGTATGGTTTTAAAGCCGGTTTTCTTGAACATCTCTGCGCATTCAGTATCTATCTCGCGCACGTGGAGGCCGTTGGGAGTGTGGAAGTTGATACTGTTTTTATACCTTGAATTCAGTTCACAACAGAGAGGATAAAAACACCTTGTTTTATCAAGAAGAAGAGCGTCATCGTAGAAGGCAACATCCTTCACTCCCAGGCGGACCTGGAAATCTATTTCGCAAAGAACATCGGAGACAGTTCTTCTCGTGTAATTTGGCCAAAGAAGCCGCGAGGCACAGTAGCTACAAGAGAGGGGACATCCGAAGGATGTCATTGTAATGGCGTAGGGCAGGTCTTCGTATAAATCCATGGCAGGGTAAGGGCTGTCCGGAATCCAGCTATCTAAAACTATGTAATCTGCGCCAAGGCCTTTTGCGTGGTCTGGACAAAGTCTGGCATAGACACCACCCAATATGATAGACACATCGGGAAGCTCTCTTTTAATGATAGAGATTATCCACTTTACACCCCCATACCAATAGGTCATCGCAGAAGTGAGAAAAATAGCATCTGGCCTGGGTATATCGGCCAGTCGTTTCTTTATTTCCATTTCGGATAATCCGAAACGATGATATTTCCTTTTTACCCCACTGTAGACAAAGGGTTTTTCTATTTCGATGTTGGCTATTTTTTCTCGGCCAAAAGATCTTTTGCCATCCGATGCCTCACGGATACAGTCGAGGAGATAGACCTCGTTACCGTTCATCCTCATCCTGTTCAAAAGATAGAGCAGTCCTACGGGTTTTGACCAGAGATCAAAAAAAGCAAAATCCTCAACAGGCGGATTTATGCCTAAGATCCTCTTGTCTCTCATAGAAAAGAGTTCTTCAACTTTTATTTCTTCAGTGATTGTTCTCAAAACCTCTCTGCCCTAAATTATTATCTATCTCCTGCCATTAAAATTTGACGTGGCTGACCATCAGTTTTTAAGATCATGGAAATCACTTACTAATTACCGACAACAACATATCATGCCCACTGTTAGTGTAGTTAAATTTTGGGAGGTTATCCATATCAGGCTGATAGGAAGGTCCTACAAAGATACCGCCATAAAGTCCGGATTTCTCAGCTTGATTTTCTAGAGATCTTTTCACTCCCTTACTGACATCACGGACATCTGCAACAGAGAATGCAATGCTGTGGTCATTAGAAACTTTCATGGCCCCGACCCAATAACCATCGCCTTTTGTCACAAGATCGCTGTAACTAGCAGGGCCTGGCGATCCGGGAGGGATTGTTTTATAAGAGTCTGATCCCTCATCATAGAACCATATAGGCCAGCTTCCGTTGTCCGCTTTATAGAGCAGAGCTGCGGACTTCATGGTCCTAATGTCTGAAATTATCCTTGCTGCTTTTGCTGAATTGATGGCCGATTCCGCTGATAACATAACCATGCCGGCAAGGATTCCGATTATAACGACAACAATAAGAAGTTCAACGAGAGTAAAGGCTCTCTTTTTCGGCGAATTTCTTGTTTTAATACCTATCATTCTCATCAGTCCTCTTATCACTAATTGCTATTTCCGAATATATTATAAGCATGATATTTAGTCAAATTCGAACCGATGAACAAGTTATAGAAAGCCTTTTAACAAAATAATTAAACAAGTGGTCTGACCACCGGAATAGTAATTCAAAATCTGTGAAATTAAGGAATGATTATAAATAAAATTAGTTTCATAACCTGTTCTATCAGCTCTGGAAACTATTCTCGTTTGGTAGGTACCAGTGCTGGGATAGGTCAGGTCTTACTGTGAGCGTTTATCACATCTATAAATCGGCCTATTACTAAGTAGTCTGACTATTTAGAATATACAACCTGACTTGAATTTTTTCTGCAGGCATGGTATAAAGTATACTGGGTGGTCCAGGAAAGGAGTTTTTTCACATGAGCGAAACTCAGGTTTCACGGGGAACCCGCATTTATGAAAAAGTAGTAGAAAAATTAAAAGAATCTATCTCAAGTGGTGAGATTCTGCCAGGAGACCCACTTCCCTCAGAAAGGCAACTAATGGATAACTTTGGCGTAAGCAGAAGTTCTCTGAGAGAGGCCTTCAGGGTGATGGAGCTTTTGGGACTTATAGAATCAGTTCCTGGAAAGGGTCGTTTTGTACGCTATCCTAAATCAGTAGCAGAAGATGAAAAAAACATTCGCCTCGAAGATTCAGCTGTTCTAGAGCTTATGGAGGCGCGTCGCGTACTAGATCCTGCAATAGCAGCTGCGAGTGCTATGAGAGCAACATCTTCAGATCTTACA
>JAAYEY010000028.1 GCA_012728505.1 Synergistaceae bacterium
AAATCAACTGCGGAATTTATAAGGCTTCCTGTAATGGCTTCAAAACTGGATGAGATAATCTGCGTATACGGGGAAGAAAACCTCCGTGAAGCTTATGACGCGGGAAAAGGTGTGTTTTTGGTAACAGCACATATAGGGAACTGGGAATACGCCGGAGCCTGGTGTGCACAGCACGGTTATCCAATGAACGGTCTTGGAACGGACCAAAGGGATGCGAGAATCACCAATCTTATAGCAGAATTAAGGAATGCCGGTGGAATGAAGGCACTCGGTAAGGCTTCAGATCTTAAGGCAATGATAAAGGCGCTTCAGGCTGGTGAAATAATAGCTGTTCCGGTAGATCAGGATGCAAGAAAAGCAGGTATCGTTTCGCCCTTTCTCGGCTACCCCGCAAGCACGCCTATCGGGATGGCAAAACTGGCGGACAGGCTAGGATGCGCTGTTGTTCCTGCTTACTGTGTAAGATGGCTTGATACAAAAAAACTTGAGCTCCATTTTCTCCCTGCTTTAAAAGGAAGAGATGGAGAACCATATGGCAGTAACCTTCAAACCAGCATAGATGACTGTAACGCAATTATCTCTGAGTGGATAAGAAAATATCCCGACCAATGGATGTGGATGTACCCGAGATGGGAATCTGTCGAGAGGGGTGATCTTGATTAAGTGCGGAATCGATCCGGGTAGACATAAAATAGGTGTGGCATTTGCTGAAGGGGATAATCTGCTTTTCTCCGCGATAGTTCCTAAGACAGCAGAGGATATCCTTTTTGAATCATTTAGAAAAAGGGACTGGTCTAATCTTGAACCTTGGAAAAAAATAGGGGATTCAAAATCGCTCGAAGGAAGAACACTTGAAAAAATTTATCTCGGCGATGGCACCTCTTCAGAAGATCTAACTGAGCTCCTGAGCGGTGTATGCGAACTAAAGATCACAGACGAATACGGAACCACTTTGAAAGGGCGCGCACTTTACTGGAAACTTAATCCTCCCAGAGGGCTTTGGAAACTGATCCCAACAACACTGAGGACTCCTCCTAGGGATATAGATGATCTCGCTGCTTGGGCGATAATAAAATAAAAAAAGCACAAAATATATGCCTGAAAATAGAAACGACCCACAAGTACTTTCCAAGGGCAACAAAAAGGAAAAATGCGGGTCGTTAAAAAATTATTTGTTTCTGTTATTTCTTCTTTTTTTTGTCTTCTGTTTTTTCTTCGACTTTATTTACAGAAATCTTCGCAAGTACATCTCTGTAACCATCTGAACCATATTCAACAAACTTTTTGACTCTGCTTATTGTCGCAGTGCTGGCTCCGGTTGCCTGAACTATCTGAGGATATGACATCCCCTTAAGAAGCAGGCTTGCTACCTGTAGCCTCTGAGAAAAAGCTCTTATCTCTGAAAAAGTAGCGACATCTTCCAAGAAACGATATGCTTCCTCCCTGTCAGTAATGGCGACAAAACAGTCACAAAGTTGATCTGTAAACTCATCTTTCCACTGCAAAGCCATAATAACACTCTCCCTTATAGTAGCGTGTTAAACACTTAAATGGTACCTCTCTATGTTACGCTAAAATAGTGCAATGTCAAGTCAAAGAATAACAATATTTTAAAAAAGTTGCTCTAAATGTTGAGATAAATGTTACAATACCTTGCATAGTTGGGTACTGTCAAACAATATTTATCTTAGGCTTAACAACGGAGGTAGCTAGATGGCTAAAAATATAACACCTAAAGAACAAGATTTTTCACAGTGGTACCTTGACGTAATACGCGTAGCAGAAATGGCGGATTATGCGCCGGTGCGCGGGTGTATGGTCGT
>JAAYEY010000029.1 GCA_012728505.1 Synergistaceae bacterium
TCACAGCGCAGCCTACGCTCTTATCAGCTACAGAACTGCATGGCTAAAAGCAAACTATGGACCGGAATTTCTTGCATCATACCTTTCCAGCATAATTGGTTCAAAAATGAGTGTATTAGGGCAGTATATAAGAAGTGTCAGGGAAGCTGGATACTCAGTGTTGCCTCCAGATATAAACGAATCTCAGGAAGAGTTTTCAGCTACAGGAGACATTATAAGGCTTGGACTGTCAGCAGTTGCGAAGGTTGGCAACAGTGCGGTTAAAAACATTATAGGATCAAGGGATAAAGAGGGCCCGTTCAAATCCTTCTGGGATTTCTTCCTAAAGATAGACGCTCGGGTAGTAAATAAAGGCGTCGTGGAGAACTTGATAAAATCGGGAGCATTTGACAACTTGGAGCAAAACAGGGCAAAGCTCCTAAACGCGTTTCCTTCCTTTTTGGAGTATGCCTCTAAGAAGTGCAATGATACCAACCAGTGTTCTCTTTTCGAAAATGTAGAGGACTCAGCCATAGAACCGGTGATGGAAGAGTGTGATGATTTTACTGAGAGGGAAAAACTTAATTTTGAAAAAGAGAGCATGGGGATATACATCTCCGGCCACCCGTACGAAAACTATTATCCTTTGATCAAAAATCATATCAACTGCACCTTTTCTGAGCTCCCTCTTTGGTCCTCTGGAAGCCAGCAGGTTGTAACAGCCGGTCTTCTAACTTCATACAAAGAACGCTATACGAAGAAAGGAGATCCAATGGGAGTGCTTGATTTTGAAGATTCTGAAGCCACAGTGGAAGCGGTTATGTTTCCCAGACAGTGGAGCAAATACAAGCCAATACTGACTCCAGGATCTCTCTACTTTATCAAAGGACAGGTTAGGCAGGACAGAGGCCTTTCTATACTGGCGGATGAGATATTTACCGAAGAAGATTTTAAATCATTCCTCACTCCACATGTTACAATTACTGTTGAATCAGAGGGACTGGAGCAGGCATTTTACGGTAATCTCTGCGGACTGCTTCGAAAACATCCGGGCAAATATGATGTATTCCTTAAATTAGTAGATTCTGAGCGGACTGTTGTATCATTGCTCAAATCGGTCAAGGTAGACCTTAACGATGACCTATGCTCCGATATAAGAGATTTTTCAAAGGGCAGGGCATATTGTTCCTGACGAATTGCAGACGAGAGGAGAGGTATCTATGCCCCAGAGCGAGAGCGAAGGACGTATTACCAGCGAAGATTACATAACAGTTAAAGCGCTTGAGAACGGAGTTACCGTAATTGGTGTGACAAGAGGAACCGAGAACAAGTTTCTTCATACAGAAAAGCTGGACGAAGGGGAAGTTTGGATAGCCCAGTTCACAGAGCATATATCTGCCATGAAAATAAGGGGTGCAGCCTCTATATTGACAAAACACGGTGAGATAAAAAGTGGAAAGTAAAAGGTAATTTCTATATTATGAAAAGATTAGAAAGAAAAGTAAAAATAGTATGTACTATGGGGCCATCTTGCTGGGATGAGGCAATTATCTCTGATCTTGTAACGGCAGGAATGAATGTCGCTCGTTTGAACTTTAGCCACGGAGATCATGAATCTCATGCCAGAACAATAGAAAACGTTCGTAAGGTAGAAGAAAAGCTGCGTAGGCCGATCGCCACCCTGATTGACACTAAGGGGCCGGAGATAAGGACGGGTATGCTTGTAAACAACGAAAAAGTTCTACTTAATTCGGGCGATGAATTTTATCTTTATTTTGTTCCAAAGGATGGGACGGCAGATGGTGTTTATGTAGATTATGTTAACCTCTATAAAGAGGTACCCATCGGTCAGGAGATTTTTATAGACGACGGCTCAATCGTGCTTTCCGTAGAAGAGATTGACCCTTCTGCGATTAGATGCAGGGTTCTTGTAGGTGGTGAGCTTGGAGAAAAGAAGGGTATTAATGTTCCGGGGGCTAAACTTTCAGTTCCAACGCTCACGGATAAAGATATCAGCGATATTCGATGGGGAATAGAACACAATGTCGACTATATGGCCGTCTCATTTGTCAGGACGAAGGAAGATGTACTAAATGTAAGAAAGGTCCTCGAGGACAATTTAGGCGTATCAAAAATAATAGCAAAGATAGAGACAAGGCAGTCGGTCGATAATATAGATGAAATTCTTTCCGTTGTTGACGGTATTATGGTGGCAAGAGGAGACCTTGGTGTTGAAATGCCGACAGAGGACGTACCTATGGTCCAAAAAGAGATAATCGAAAAA
>JAAYEY010000237.1 GCA_012728505.1 Synergistaceae bacterium
AAGGTGTGGAAACGGAGAGAGAACTCGAATTTGTACAGAGTCTCGGATGCAGGGTAGTTCAAGGTTTTTATTATTCAAAGCCTCTTCCTCTCAAAGAATTTGAGGAAAAATATTTTAACTGACATTCAAGCACATAAATCGAGTAGGAGGCTGCCCATTATTTGAGCAGCCGTCCTCTCACACCACCGTACGCACCGTTCGGTATACGGCGGTTCGGTAAAGTAAGCGCATTGCCTCGTATCTCTCGGAGATGTCATCATATCCTTGTGTTGTGATGCGAGGTATTTGTTTGTTAATGACCTGCTGAGTATCCAGCTACCTGCTATTCTCCAGTAACCAAGTCTGCTGTTTGCCCATTGCCATGCATGGCTTTTATCAATTCCAAGTTTGACAAGATTGTATTCTTTGGCGCTTATTCTCTTCCACTGTTTCCAGTAGATTTGACGTATGCGCCGTTTTGTCAATTCAGATATGTCCTTCATAATGTATCCCATGTCTGCTATGGAGTAGTACCCAAGCCAGCCAGTGGTATATCTGTAAGCGTCAAACCCTTTAAATATCTCAAATACATCTTTGGGACCTTGCCTAACATCCCGAAAGAGAACTTTCATAAGCTGCTGCCGTGGAGCAAAGATTTGCCCGACAGATTAATCTTGGAACAAACCTAGCCACGTTTCCTCCATAACTCCATATAGTAAGAACTTGAGACTCAGTCACCTGTCATGTGCTTATCTTTAGTGCAGAAAAATAATATCCCGGGCCTTAGATAATATCTAAGTCCGGGATATTTGACGCTTACGTAATATCAAATCCCGTATATTCAAGCTGAGGGATAACCTTGCATATTTTTAATATATTTTTATCAATTTCTGTCCGTTGACGCTTACCTTACAAGTCGGCGTGCCCAGCCGGGCACACAAAAATAGCGGAACGCCCTTGGTTCAGAGGGGGGTGCTTTAGTTCGGGATGTTACTGCTTTCTGAGATCAATATCGTAAAACGGCAGCCAGCGACTCTCCGCCCGGCATTTCGTCCGATACCATGGCGTAAACATCTCCACCGTTTCGCATGGTCTTTGCCGCTGCGAGGTCGAGAAGGTCCTGAGCTCCCGCTGGGTGGTCCTTCGAGATTTCGATGGAATCATTCTCCCTGTCATACCGTCCCCAGATCTGCTGATTCTTCGGGATAAAGAGAGATTCTACTCTTCCGTGCTCCGCCGCGCGAAGGGCTTCGGAGATATCGCTCGTGATCTGTTTGGTACCAGTAAGCTCGAAGTACTTTTCTTTTGCTTTCCTCATATCCTCTCCGAAGATCGGTTCGACGAGGGGCCACGCTTTTTCATGAAGGTTCTCCGCGTTGAGTTCATCGGGATTACCTTTCACGCCCCCTTCCACAAGGTGGGGGTAGGTGTTTGCCTCCCTGTAGAGATGGAAAAGATATTCCACACCCGCAATGACGAGAGGAACTTTTCCCCCCACCAGAATGTCGGAAAGTTCTCCGTCGATCTGGTGGAACCATTTTTGAATCCGGTCCTTCTCGTCGTCTTTAGGATTGTGCCCGTGGTAAATGGCAGCCCGTTCTCCTCTCGCTGAAGAAGTTCCGGTGTGATATTGAAGATGGCCCTGCACACCGTCGAGGTTTAGCGCCTCGGCAACACTCTGAGGCATGTCCTCAAGATTGACTTCTTCTACACTGTATCGGGTTCCCTCGAAGAGGCGTACCTGCTTCTGACTGAGGGCTAGAATGTAAAATCGTCCATCCCTCGCGAAGTAGGGAAGCAGCGGTTTCAGGTGAAAGCGGTCGGAAACCACAACCAATTCTTCGAAAGAAACGGGAAGTCTGTAGAAGCGGCTCTCTCCGCTCCCCAAAAAGGCAGCCAGCCCATCGCTCTGTTTTTGCCAGAAAAAGGAATCCTGAAGAAGCTGCCATGCTGGTTGGAGATATTCTTTGATGTCTGACGACCGTATTCCCTTTTTTTCAAGCCGTTCCTCTGCGGCTCGGAGGAGATTCTTCCACCGGACAGGATCCTGTTGGATCTCGATCCCGCGCCGATGGGTCGGCATATATAGTGAGATAAGCCACTCTTTATTTCCTTCCAGAAGCGGTTCCAGCTCTTTCATTGTAAAAAAATCCATGGAACGATCCTCCTCCTTGTGGATGACATTTTTTCCTGCCCTTAGGGCGGAAACCATAGTGATAACAGCTCTTCGTTCCTATACCAGCGAGTTATTTACGGAGTTACGAGATTGTGCCGGCCCGCTCAAGAACGATAGCGCCTGCCAAAATCAGCCATACGCTCATTCCATTTGGCTTTCGTGATTCTACAGTCTATTTCTAAAGAAATGAAATTCATTATGTTCTCCCGTGAGTTCAAGTTTTGATATAAACTACTGCGATTCCATTCTAATCTAATCTATTTCTTCGGTCATGTCAATGTTTCGTAGACATCCTTATGACTTATGTTAATTGAAGTTTCGCGAAATAATACTGGTTGTTTGGACCGTTTAGCAACTGTTCAGCCATTGCTTAGCCATGAAGGAAATCTCATGTTTTTTGAGGACCGTAGGTTTATGTCAAAATATACTGAAATTATCCGTATTGTGAAAATCATTGCAAGCCCCAGCTTCATTGCCGCCCCTTCTCCGACGATCGGATAGATGAACCACTTGAATATAACTCCGGCAAATGCTGCCAACGCATAAATCCCTCCGAAAAATAACAGGGATCCTCTGAGCAAGGATGCATATCCCTTTTGTGTGCCTCTGCCATGTTGGTTCTGCTAAGGATACGTTCGAGCAGTATTTCTGCGCTCTCTTCTCTTGCGCTTTCCGTGTGGACAATACTCGGCACTTTCATGGTACTTTCGGCTTCCAGCCTATCCTCACATGAACAGTCTGTTTTCACAGTTTTCTGCTTTCTATGCATCGTCCTACCTTCCTTCGTTTGAGAAGTTTGTTACCGTTCAGTCCTTCCTCACTATATCCGTGAGTACTATGACTTCTGCTGACTTCTTGAGGTTCAACCATACGTCGCCGCATGGGTTGCAGAGAGAGTTTTGTTTGCTCTACTCAGCCAGCCTCAAGATCTCCCCGAGTAAGTACACAGACTTTCCCCTCATCCATCCGCCGCATTTACACCATGGGATTCGTGCAGTGTTGCACTTTATCAGTTTGGCAGATTCGTCCGTCCCATAAATGCCTTATATGCGGTTTCTGTTCGTCGGACCAAGGATTTGCCTCCGGCTTCCTTCAGATTCCACCTCACGATGGACACCCTTGTCTTCAGCTAACAGTTCCCACTGCAAAGCCTGTAACGGACTTTCACCGTCTAGCCTGCGCACATGTCGGGCGCACCAAAAAAAGAGAGCAAGCCTTAAATAAAGCCGCTCTCTTTCAATTCATTACAAATTATTTACTCTGAAGCCCTTGCTATGATATCTTTTATTATCTCTACGCCCTTTGGATTCATATTCACTACATCTTCAAGGTCTGTAGCCGAAAAATTGGAGAAATCAAATTTTGCTTTTTTGAGTATTGCTGTACCTATGTGATGTACTGCTTCTTTGTTCTTTTTGTATATCCTGCTTTCAAGTTTCTTCATTCTTTCATCAAGTTCCTTCATAAGAACTTCCGGGCTTCTTCTTACTCTCTTTGGAGCTCCTTCTTTTTTCGCCTTTGCCATAAAACAATCAACCCTTTCTTATTAATATCATCTTGTTTGTATTAGATTGAAATTAAAGTGTTATTTTGTGATTATAACTAAAATATTTAAATTGTAAAGGTATATTTAAGCACTAGATTATAAGTTGTACTTAAGTTTTAAAAGTTACTATCTCCATAAGATACTATTTATATCGGGGATAGATTTTATAATATTCTCTCTTTCTAAATACTCTGCCGTCTTTTTAAGTTCTCGTAAGTCTGTTTTTGTAATTCTTGTATGATAATCAAATTTACTCAACATTTTTACTATCTCATCTTCAGATAGCCCGGTTTCTTTTTTCATAAGCGGGACGAACTTCTGCGGAAACTGTGCTGCCTCAATGCGTATTTTCTCTCTTTGATTGAGGTATTTTTCTATAGCAGACCGGTTTTCTTCAGCAAATTTACGCCTTGCCGCTATGATGCTAAGTCCTTCAAGATGACTTTACCATCTGCGATAACCCTGCAACCGCCTTTCTCCGCTCTAAGTACCTCTGTACCGGCAAGAAGCGCTGCATCAACCCTGCCTGCGATTAGGGCAGAGGCAGACGCGCTGAGAGTCATTGGGAAGAATTCAACATCTTTAAGTGTGAGACCCTCTTTACGGATAAGCTCCACAAAAAGCTGATGGACGACTGACCCTTTTAATCCTGCTACTTTTTTACCCTTAAGATCTGATATCCTTAATATCTTCGGATCTTTTACAGTGATGGCAAAAGCTTCGGGAGATCTACTGTTCGCTCCGATTATAACAATATCTACCCCATTTGCTATTCCTACAAGCACCGCCGCAGCTCCAAGCCCTTCAGCTATATCAAGCTCACCTGCAGCCATTGCTTGCACTTGTCTCGGACCTGAGGGCAGATTGATATACTTGACCCTGTATTGACCTTCAAATGCCTTCTCATACGTTCTGTTCTCTATAGATACCATAGCCGGAAGATTGAAGGGCAGCTTCCAAAGCGCTATCCTCATCTCCTTATCCTGCCCATTAACAGGATAAGCGGAGAGCAGAAAAATAATTATCAAAACCAACCTTATTCTCAAATAAATCAGCTCCTAAAAAACATCGGAGGAATGGATTTTATCCGAACCTCCGATGGTAAATGCACTCAAATTACAGCCTTAAATATTATAATTTCTTATTTTGGGGTCGAAGCTTGCTCTATTGCTACTGCAACCGCAACTGTAGCTCCAACCATAGGATTGTTACCCATGCCTATCAGCCCCATCATTTCAACGTGGGCAGGAACTGAGGATGAGCCTGCAAACTGCGCATCGCTGTGCATACGACCCATTGTATCCGTCATCCCATAACTTGCAGGCCCAGCGGCCATGTTATCGGGGTGAAGAGTTCTTCCTGTACCCCCTCCTGAAGCCACTGAGAAATATTTACGACTATTTTCAACGGTCCATTTCTTGTATGTCCCTGCGACCGGGTGCTGAAACCTGGTCGGGTTGGTCGAATTACCTGTTATAGAAACATCTACTCCCTCGTGGATCATTATAGCTACCCCTTCGTTCACATCATCGGCACCGAAACAGCGAACTTTTGATTTTTCTCCTGTCGAGAAGGGGCGCTCAAACACAATCTTAAGCTCGCCTGTGTAATAGTCGTACTTAGTCTCTACCAGAGTAAAGCCGTTTATGCGAGAAATTATGTAAGCCGCGTCCTTTCCCAATCCGTTAAGGATGACACTGAGCGGTTTTTTTCTGACCTTGTTGGCAGTCTTTGCTATGCCTATTGCTCCCTCAGCAGCGGCAAAAGATTCATGCCCCGCCAGAAAACAAAAACATTTCGTTTCCTCACGAAGGAGCATCGCGCCAAGGTTTCCATGTCCCAGCCCTACTTTTCTCTGGTCTGCAACTGAACCGGGAATACAAAATGCCTGGAGCCCCTCTCCTATCTTCTTGGCAGCTTCTGTAGCTGTTGTGACTCCTGTCTTCAGTGCAGCTGCTGCCCCGATAGTGTATGCCCAGACAGCATTTTCAAAAGCTATGGCCTGTACTCCTTTAACTATTTTATCTATATCTATTTCCTTTGAAAGACAAAGATCTCTTGCTTCCTCAAGGT
>JAAYEY010000238.1 GCA_012728505.1 Synergistaceae bacterium
GGGCCGCTTCGCATTGCGTCTTGGTTAGTGGCGCGGGAATCAATTGGGAATCGGTTGGTTATCTATTGGGGAGTCAATTGGTAATATTAACAAAAAAACCTAAAACTGCCACCCGTGGGGACTAAAATGCCCGTCATACCGCACTTCCACCCTCCCCAGCTCGAAGGCATACGCGGGGAGGCTGTTTTTTAGAATCTTTAGTTCTATGATATTTAGAACGAATTCTTCGGATCTTGATTTCATAAGCATTGTTTGACCGATCCATACCAATTGACTACCAACCGATTTGCCATCGACTCCCCCATTGATTTCCCATCAACTACCGAGACGTTAAACGTCGCAGCACACCTATTCCTGACATAACGAACTCAATTAGTTCAATCTACTTCGTGGTATTTACACCGCTATCCATCTATCCCATGGTCACATTCTCACAAATCATACATAAGATTGCGTTACGATAGACTACCGGCATAAAAACCTCCTTCTCTTGACATAGCACCGTTAACAAGGTATGTTTTATTCCCTATTGCTTGTCTATTTTTCATACAATAAATGGAGTTTTTCTTATTAACAGTACGGGGGAACCTTTATCAATTCCAAAGCACTTTAATGAACTTCTCTGTCATTTTAGTTTATTATAGCCTACAGAACACATTTGCAATTAACGTGTATTACACTATTCACAAAGAAGATAGAACTTACAATTAAAATCAAAAAAAGGAGAGAGAGCTGTATTGAAAAACATGGATAAATACACTCAGAACGAGCTGTATAAAACCATTTTGGACATGGTCGCAATTCCGAGCGTTACAACAAATGCAGAAGAGGAACGGCGCATGGCGAGATATGTCTATGACAAACTCGGCGAAGAACCTTATTTTAAAGATCACCCTGAAGACTTGAAGTTAATATCGATTGAAGACGATCCGCTAGAGAGAGATTATGTTTTTGCTATCGTGCGGGCCAAGAAACCAACATCAAAAACTATAATTCTCACCGGACACATGGACGTAGTCAGCACAACTGCGTGCGGCACACTAGCCCCGTGGGCCTTTAATCCAGTTGAATACACTGAACGCCTAGCTGCAGTATCGATTCCCGACGAAGCAAGACAAGATCTGGAGACGGGAGAATGGCTCTTCGGACGCGGTATAGCTGATATGAAGAGCGGTCTAGCGGCAGGATTGCATTTAACACGCGAAACCGCCAACACAAGACGATCAGACGTCAATATCGTCTACCTTACTGTACCAGACGAGGAAAACAACTCAGCGGGCATGAGGGCGGCAAGCAAGCTTCTGTATGAATTTGCTACAGAGAACAGTCTTGAATACTTGGCCTGCATAGATTTAGAGCCAACATTCGCAACCAACGGCATGTCGACGCCTTCCATCTACTTAGGCACCATTGGAAAAGTTAACACTTTCTTCTATTCCCGAGGAAAAGAGAGCCACGTTGGAGAGTACTTCGAAGGTTTTTCAGCTATTCCTATAATGTCGTATGTCAATCTTGCGCTGGAAGGCAACCCCTTATACTCTGACAAGCTGAAAGGCCAGCTCTATCCGCCTTCCGTAGCTATGCGGCAGACCGATCTCAGGCAAGAGTATTCCGCAACTACCATCTCTAAGGGATTTGCTTACTACAGCCATCTAACCGCAACCAAAATGCCATCAGAAATTCTCGCTGAAGTTGTGGGCGTTGCTTCAAGGGCAGCAAACGAAGCTGTTTTGCACTATGATAATAACTTGAGCATATTCCACCAAAAAGGTGGTATCACACCGCTCAAATCATGGAAACCAACAGTGCTTAGCTACGAAAAACTAGAGACATTAACTCGTGAGCGCCTGAGCGAACATGCATTCAATGCATTTATGGAAGACGCACTGGAAGCTGCCGGACCTGATGCGGACGAACGCGACCGTGCCTCAAGCGTTATTGATAGTATGGTACGACTCTGTATGCTTGAACCACCGGTAACTATCACTGGATTTCTACCGCCATGGTATCCGCACCGAACGAACGAAAGAGCATCCGATGGTGAGATAATCGTTGCAGATGCGGCAGATTGTGTCGTAAATAAAGCGCAGACAGAATATGGAATAACACTTGACGTCCGTCCGCTCTTCGAGGGAATCTCGGACCTAAGTTATTGCGGTTTTCAGGGACCAAGAGAGGAACTCGAGGTATTCGCAAGGAACATGCCAGGTTGGGGACGTACTTATTCGTTGCCACTAGACGCTTTGAAAAACCTCAACATACCGGTCATCAGCTTTGGCCCACATGGACGCGATGCCCACAGTAATACCGAACGCATCCATCTGTCTTACGCCATAGATATTTTCCCAGAACTACTTCGCCTATTGGTGAACACGATTGTTAAAAAGCATCAAGATCTTAAAGTGTAACCTGTCGGCAACTGAGTAATATAGTAAGAATTTTCTTTGGTAAATACGGCAGAAATAGAGAGTGAATCTACAAAAACACTCTCCTTCTGCCGTTTTTTGTTGTTTTTTGCATATTACTAACTTGATTATTTTTGAATTGAGGCAGGAGTTTTTAAAGCTAGGGTAGATAACGTCTAAACTTAAGCTATAGCTGGATTCTTAACCGAAGAAATGAAATCTGGATTCCCGCTCAGGCCCATACGGGAAAGACGGAGAGGGAGACATTCGGATTTATGAGGGAGAGTTGCATACTAGGATAGCCGGTTTAAGAATCATGGTCTTACGATATTTAGAACCAATTCTCTCTCTTGATCTAACAGTCGTTTCCCCATTGACTACCAATTGATTCGCAACCGACTCCCGCGGCACTTATCACGCCGCAGTTACTGCAGTAAAGATGGTGCCGAGGGGGGGTATCGAACCCCCACGGGTGTTACCCCGGAGGATTTTGAATCCTCTGCGTCTGCCATTCCGCCACCCCGGCAATATACCAACTTGAATATTCTAGCGGAATTACTCATTAACCGCAATGCCTTTAGCTGTTAAAATGTTGTAATATATACAAGTTGCACGTAAACGCTAACTAGGAGGATGAGAGATGAAAAATATTATTCTTTCGCACTATACAATTAAAGATATCGAAGCGGACCCTTGGAAAGAGACATGGGACACTCTTGTAGATTTCGGAGAAAAGATGGCTCCCAAACTAGCACCAATGAAGATAAAACTGACTATTCGCAAAATAATACTTGACGAAATTAGTCAGAAGAACCTGATGGCAGCCAATATGGTGACGATCCAGTCACCTGAGATCAAAATAGAAGAGACCCCCATCGAAGACCTCATGATGCTGGAACTTGGTTATGCCGAATGCGAATCGTGCAAGACACCTGACGGAGTCGGATTCTCATGCCGGACCTTGAAAGATTTTGATGGAAACGAAAGAATGGCTCTGCCGGAAGCATTTTTTATGGAGGCAACCTTACGCGTCGCATTCAAATCAGAGCATGACGATGGCTGTGGTTCCTCTAACTGTTGTTCCTGCTCAGGTGGATGCGAGGATGAAGAACAGAGCGGAAGTTCCAAGGACTAAAAAGGCAGAAGGAGAATAAGATGGCAAAGATAAATATAACTACAAAAGGCGGAGACAAAGGGACTACTTCACTTGGAAACGGAGTGAGAGTGGCAAAGGATGACAGAAGGGTCGAACTCTACGGAACTCTTGACGAATGCCAGGCCGCAATGGGTTTGGCGCGAGCAACCTGTCTATCACCTAAAACAGCAGAAGATATATTTTTTTTGGAGGATTATCTTTTTAGCGCCATGGCATACTTTGCAGAATGCGATTTTCCCGAGCCAGATCCAATGATAATGGAAAATGTTTCCTCAAGGGTGTCGGAATCAATCAAAGAGGGACAAATATTCGTAAGACCGGGCGACTCTTCCTGTGGTGCAGCTCTACACCTTGCAAGAACAATAGCGAGAAGGGCGGAACGCATAGCAACACCCCTTTACCGAGAAGAACTTATAACTGAGAAGAGCTATGCCTTTTTGAATCGGCTCTCTGATGTTATTTATATTATTTCTCTGAAGGTCGATGAAGAAGAAAAAGAAGCGAAGAATTAACTAAAAAGAGGGCGGCTTCGGCCGCCTTTTTCATTTAAACTTTTTCAGGATAACTGGTCATCAGCAGGGTCATCGGCAAACCTTTTCCAGAACAGTCTGAGCCTTTCTTTGATTCGTGCTTCTGCACCAAGTTTTCCAGGATAGTAGAATCTCCTTTGTTCGGGCAGATAAGCCTGCGGCACCCAATGGCCCGGTGAATCATGGGGATATTGATAGCCTTCTCCGTCATTCCTGAGGTGGTAAGGCACTTCCATCAGGTCCCCCTCCTGCACAGCTTTTTTAGCCGCTTTTATCGCAAGGTAAGAGCTGTTGCTTTTGGGAGCACAAGCGAGGTAGATTACTGCCTCTCCTAGAAGAAGATCCGCTTCAGGAAGACCTACCCTGTCAACGGCTGCGGCAGTGTTCTGAGCTACCACAAGAGCCATCGGATCTGCAAGCCCAACATCTTCAGATGCGAATATGCAAAGTCTCCTGCATATAAATCGCAGATCGTCCCCTCCTTCTAGCATCCTTGCAAGCCAGTAAATAGCTGCATCCGGGTCCGAACCTCTCATGCTTTTAATAAGAGCTGATATTACTGCGTAGTGGTCATCAGAAACTCTGTCATACCTTTGGGTTGCCATACCCGTGCTTTCAGCGATGATTTTAAGTGTAAGTTCACGGCCTCCACCAAGAGCCGTTGCTGATACTGCTGCTTCAAGCCTTGTTAATGCTTGTCGTGCATCTCCACCAACAAGCGATGCCAGCTTGTTTATGACAGATTTTTCAGCTGTCACTTCAAGCATTCCCAAACCGCGCTCTCTGTCTGCGAGAGCCTTTTCAAGCAACTCAACAATATCTTTTTCATCGAGGGGCTTCAGCGTATAAACAACCATACGTGAAAGGAGGGTCTTGTTAATTTCAAACCAGGGGTTTTCTGTAGTAGTGCCGACAAGTATTATGTCGCCGTTCTCCACTGAAGGAAGCAGGACATTCTGCTGTTTCGTATTGAAGTGATAAATCTCGTCCACAAAGGCTATGGCAGATCTACCTGTTACTCTTTTTGATGCCTTAGCTTTCTCAAGAAGGTTTCGTAAGGTCTCAACCTTCGCACTAACTGCGTTTATTTCAAGCAGTTCTCTTCCTGTGGTATGCGACATTATTCGAACAAGTGTAGTTTTTCCAACTCCGGGAGGTCCATAAAGTATGCTGCTTGGGACCTTACCTCCCTCCAGCATTAAACGGAGGGGCTTGCCCAAACCAAGTACGTGGTCTTGGCCAGAATAATCATCCAAGGTCGTTGGCCGCATACGTTCAGCTAGGGGTATCTCATATAGCCGCATTTCATGTTCATTTTCCAAACTAAAAATGTTGCCCGATTCCATTTAGAAGATTTTTCTTTCGATAAACCTCGTCAGGTCGAGTGAATTTTTAGGCGCTTTCATCGCCTCTCCCTCTGTAGTTACAGTAACCATGGGATAACGGGATGCAAGGTACTTTTTGGCAATGGATGATATCGTAAGCCCCATAAAGTATGGTTCAAAGGATTGATTAGACTTCCATTCGGAGGGACCAAGGATATAATCGTTAGCTATCTTTATGGTTCCTACACAAAGAGCTCCGGCCCGTACAAGCCAGCAATCACAGGTAGGGGAGGTGTTGTCGGGGAGTAACAAGGATAGTTCATAGGCTGCATTTAGCCATTTTTCTCCCCTTTTTGCAAAAATCTCGCGATATTCCCACGGTGTAATAGGCTTGGGGTCGTCTAAGTCTGCGACAAAATCAGTCATTTTTGGGTAAACAACATCAGCCCATGCTTCCCAATCAGGCTCTTCTCTTTCGACAAGTACAGCTCTCATCCCTGCTCTCCTTGCTCCCTGCAGGTCATAAAGAAAATCTCCTACTAGAACACACTCCGTCGGCTCAAGGCCTATAGAGCGTGCGGCCTCTGCAAGTGAACGTGGATGGGGTTTTATTTTTTTCTGTTCGTCTCTGCTCCATACATTATCGGTAAGTTTAAGGCCTATTGTTTTCG
This sequence comes from Synergistaceae bacterium, assembly GCA_012728505.1. GTDB lineage: Bacteria > Synergistota > Synergistia > Synergistales > Synergistaceae > Caenicola. The sequence goes on from JAAYEY010000238.1 coordinate 6,088, forward strand.
CTGCCATTTCAATCGATTCTCTAGAATTTCTTGAAACAATAGCATATGGAATATTTTTAGCTACAAGCCAATCAATAAGTTCGAATGCTCCTGGGATCGGTTCCGCCTTTTTTGCACCTTCCATCTCAAGGTCACATAGTTCTTTCATGAATGCGGTTTGATTTTCAGGAGAAAGCGTCGATGCTTCTTCAAGCAACATAGCCTTGCGTCCTCCGTAATAACGATTTCTCAATCCCGAAAAATCGAGCTTGGTATCTGCTATCACCCCGTCCCAGTCAAGAATGAAACCTCTTGATACCGAGGGGTGCCAAAATGGTGGTTTTATGTTCATATTTTTGCTCCTTACTGTAGTTTCCCAATGTGTTAAAAATACCCCGCAAAAGCCGTGTACGGAAGGTCTTGACCCGCTCCTAACAAGGATTAGAACCCAACCCGTGATGCTTGGTCGACCAACGAGGTCTCCGCCGCAAACGGGAAAAAAGTTCAGCCGGGATTTATTGTTGGCTCAAGACACTACCCGTATTCCACGAACTTCGCAGGGTCGATATTATATCCCTGTTCAATTATATAGTTTAGAATAAAAAAAACAAGAGTACCAGCGCTTACACGCATTACCAACCATCTAACGCCTGTGGAAATTGAGGATTCTCATAGTATAATCATATTGCCGGACCAACTGGCATAATGTGCGGAGGTGATTTTTACTTGTTTAATATAGCCGTTCATGGACATTTCTATCAACCCCCGCGCGAAGACCCTTGGCTTGGGGTGGTTTTAGAAGATCCAACCGCAACACCAGCCCATGACTGGAACCAAAGAATAGCCAACGAGTGCTATAGACCAAACTGCGCAGCAAAGATACTCGGACCTGACGGTCGCATCGCATCGGTGATAAACAACTATTCATACCTGAGTTTCAACTTTGGACCGACACTTCACAGGTGGATTGAGAAAGAAGATCCTGCGGTCAATTCAATATTGGTGGACTCAGGCGAAAAAGCAATATCTCAAGCTTACAACCATATGATAATGCCTCTTGCTTCTGCTGAAGACAAAAAAACTCAAACTGTATGGGGCATAAAAGATTTTGAATACCGGTTCAAAAGAAAACCAGAAGGGATGTGGCTTCCGGAAACCGCCGTCGATATCGCCACGCTTGAAGTCCTCAGCGAAAACGGCATAGCCTTTACTATTTTGGCTCCGAGCCAGTGCAGTGCAGTAAACATAAATGGAACATGGAAAGATACACCTGACGGAAACGGTCTCGATGTTACATTGCCATATATCTGTAGGCTCCCCTCTGGCAGAATGATAACTATCGTCTTCTATCACGGAGAGATAGCACATGGAATTGCATTCGGAGGACTTCTCAAAAACGGAGACAAACTAAGAGACGCACTCCTAAACTCTTTTAAGACCCCATCAGAAGAAAGACTTCTCGTCGTTGCAACAGACGGTGAGACATACGGACACCATCATAAATTCGGAGATATGGCCTTGGCCCGCCTTTTTAAAAGGCTCAGTGAAGATGCAGAAGTAAACCTTCCTGATATAGGTACATTCTTGGAGGAACATCCTGCAAGATTTGAGTGCCGCATCAAGGAGAATTCATCTTGGTCCTGTGTGCACGGGATAGAGCGCTGGCGCAGCGATTGTGGATGCAAAACAGGCGGCGAGACAGGGTGGAACCAGGGATGGCGGGGACCTCTAAGGGATGCTTTCAACAGGCTTGCTGAGAAGGTAGACCAGATTTATTACGATGGCCTCTCCCCATACTGTGACCCATGGGAGTTCAGAAACTTATCCATTGAGCTTTACAGGTCGGCAAGAAAAAACAAAAAAGAAGAAGACCAAGCAGGGCTCGATTTTATTTCAAAGAATCTGGGCATCTTCGATGATAAAGAACAAAAAAAGCTCTTTTCACTTCTTGAGGCTGAGAGAATGCGAATGTTTATGTTCACTTCGTGCGGATGGTTTTTCAACGACATCTCAGGAGTCGAGACAAAACAGGTAATGTCCTTTGCGATAAGGGCAGCGGAACTGGCTCAAGAAGCATCTGACAAGGACTTGATGAAAGACCTGATGGCTGACCTTGCCAAAGTAAAGGGCAATGACAAAAAATTTATCAGTGCAAAAATAATCGCTGAGCGGGAAATAATACCTAAAATACCTGCTAATAACGGTGCTAGGAACGGTAGATGTTTAAAAGGAACAGCAGCAGGGAAAAAGACAGTCTTTTCTGCTACGAAACACAGCCAATTTGGAGGAGAAAACATGACAGATATGAATTACGGAGGAAACCTTGCCGAGTCTATTCTATCGACACTTGAAAGAGATCCTGCATTCAGAAACGTAGCCTATTTTTCTATGGAGATCGGATTAACCCCTGAAATACCAACTTATTCCGGCGGTCTGGGAATACTTGCAGGCGACATACTCAAGAGCTCTGCTGATCTGGGAGTGCCAATGGTAGGAATGACCCTTCTTTATAAAAAAGGTTATTTTGCACAGAAAATCAACGAAGAGGGCAGACAGACAGAAAAACCGGTGGAATGGGATCCTTCAGAGCTTCTTACTTTCCTACCGAACAGAGTGAGCATCGTAATGAATCATAGGAATGTCTCTGTGGGAGTATGGTCTTACACAATAGTTGGAAATTCCGGTCATCCTATCCCCATTCTCTTTCTCGATACGGATCTACCTGAAAATTGCCCTGAAGACAGGGAGCTCACAGCCGAACTGTATGGGGGAGACAACAAATACAGACTATGCCAGGAACTAATACTTGGAATAGGCGGCCTCAGGATACTTCGTGATCTGGGGTACAAAACGGTCAAAACATTTCACCTTAATGAGGGACATGCAGGTTTTATTACTCTTGAGCTACTTAGAGAACTGGGCTATCCCGACCTTCAGAAAGTGCGCAACCATGTGGTTTTCACAACTCATACCCCCGTCGAAGCGGGTCATGATTTCTTCTCCTATGATCTTATCAATAATGTTATCGAGAGCTCTTTTGTTGCACAACTCAAGGAGACGATAGGCGGCAGCGGTCTCTCAATGACAGACCTTGCCCTTAAGTTCAGCCGATATGTAAACGGTGTATCGCGCAAGCACGCCGAAGTCAGCAGAGCTATGTTCAAATCTGATTCCATTGACTGGATAACAAACGGAGTGCACTCAGCCACCTGGACATGCGAATCATTCGCAGCTCTCTATGACAAATACATACCAGGCTGGCAAACTAACACGAGCAGCTTGATGCAGGCGATACATATACCGAGCGATGAAATATGGGAAGCACATCAGACTGCGAAACTGAAACTCCTCGATATGGTCTTTGAAGAGACAGGAGAAAAACTTGACCCAGAGATACTCACGATAGGATTTGCCAGAAGGGCTGCAACATATAAAAGGGCTGACCTCGTCTTTACAGACATAAAAAGGCTTCTCGAAATGGGGGCAGGCAAGATACAGTTCATATTCTCGGGAAAAGCACACCCTCATGACGAACCAGGGAAAGAAATCTTGCATAAAATATACAATATCTCAAAGGAACTGGGCGAAAGGATGCCGGTTGTCTTTATAGAGAACTATAATATAGTTCCCGCAAAGCTTATAACTTCAGGCGTAGATCTTTGGCTGAACACTCCGGTAAGACCAAGAGAAGCATCGGGAACAAGCGGAATGAAGTGCGTACATAACGGCATAATGAACTTCTCTGTTCTTGACGGCTGGTGGGTAGAAGGCTGCCTTGAAGGACACACCGGATGGGCTATAGGATCGGAACCAGCCCCCAATGATGTGAACGGCTACAACGAATCTGAAGACGCAGAGGATCTATACAAAAAACTGCAAAATAAGATTCTACCTCTCTATTACAACAACAGGCCAAGATGGATAAGGATGATGAAGCTAGCCATTTCTATCAACGCGAGTTACTTCAACACACACAGGGTCGTAAGAGAATATTGTGAAAAAGCATACGGAACTGTTTTCAGAGGCCTTTAGAGATGATTACTTATAAACATTTTACGCTCAAGGTGCTCCACATTGCCCCAGAGTGTTCCCCACTGGCCAAAAAAGGCGGACTTGGAGATGTCATAGGAACACTCCCCAAAGCATTGAAAAAACAGAACATCGACGCTAGAGTCCTTCTCCCTGCCTGGCCGGGAGTCATAGAAAAAGCTGCCAAAATAGGCAAGCTGAATAAAGAACCGTTGGGGAAAATAAGTGTCGCCCTGAACTGGCGGGCTTATACCGCATCTGTACTGGAGGCCGATATCGGAGGACTTCATGTGTACCTGCTGGATCAGCCGGAACTTTTCTCTGACCCTAATATTTATCCCGAGAGACTTGACCAGGAGACCATTCTGCCTTTTGTCTTTCTTTCCTTTGCCTCTTTCGAGCTTCCGAAGCTAAACGGATGGAAGCCACAGTTTCTACATAGCCACGACTGGACCACCGCTCCCGTTTCCGCCGCACTACGTTGGCACAGGTATTATTCAAGCTTTAACGAAGATTATGATACCGTATTCACTATACATAACCTGGCATTCCAAGGAATAATCAACCATTCTGTCCTCGACGGCTGGGGATTCTGTCCCGATGCATACTCCAACCTAGATTCAGACAGCATGGAATTTTTTGGACAACTGAACGTTATGAAAGGAGCAATCACCACCTCCGAGGCATTCACAACGGTAAGCCCCAGTTACTCTTGGGATATACAGACCCCAAATGGAGGCTTAGGTCTTGATGGGGTCATAGTAGCTAATAGAGACAAACTAAGAGGAATAATAAACGGGATAGACTATGATGTCTGGAATCCTGAAACAGACTGCTTCATCCCCTCTAATTACAGCTTGAAAAACATGAGCGGAAAAGAAGAATGCAGAAAAGCCCTTTTAAAAGAATGTGGCTGGAAAGATGACGGTAGACCACTGCTCATCTTTGTCGGAAGGTTGACAGAACAAAAAGGGGTTGACATGATGACCCAGGCCCTTAAATCACTTCTTGCTAAAAAGGTCAGATGCGTTATTGTCGGATCAGGCAATGATATGTACACAAGAAAGATAACAGAATTCGAAAAAGAAAATCCCGACTCCGTACATGCAACTCTGGAATTTAACGAGGACATGGCACATCTTACCTATGCTGGAGGAGACATACTTCTCATGCCCTCTCTCTTCGAACCCTGCGGGCTATCCCAGCTGATAGCCTTTGCCTATGGGACAATACCGGTCGCAAGAGCTACAGGAGGACTTGCCGACACTGTTATAGACGCTGACGGATCTACCGACGGAACCGGCTTTCTGTTTACCGATTACACTCCTAGCGAGCTCAGAAAAGCCATTGAAAGAGCTCTGGAAGCAAAAAAGGACAATGAGAAATGGAACAGCATCGTAAAGAATGCAATGAGTGCAGATTTTTCATGGGATAATTCTGCAAAAGCTTATGCTGAGCTCTACAGAGACATTTTGACATCAGACTGATTCTTTTAATAGAGACA
>JAAYEY010000239.1 GCA_012728505.1 Synergistaceae bacterium
CCCCATAGCTCTGTTGGACAAAGACCTTCCTGTTGTCGCCCTTGTTCCCAAAAACGAACTTTGGGAAAAGACTATTTCCAACATAGAGGAATCAATGGCAAGAAACTCGCCAATCATTGCCATTGCAACAGAGGGAGACAAGGAAATCGGTCACTATTCACAGAATGTTATCTTTACTCCCGATACAGAACCCGAGCTTTTTCCCTTTATGGCTGTCGTTCCGCTGCAGCTTTTTGCATACTATATTGCAAGGCAGCGCGGCTGTGACATAGATATGCCGAGAAACCTTGCTAAATCTGTAACTGTGGAGTAGCGTAACGTCTCGAAAATTAAAAGGGAGGCTCTGTGGGGATCTGATGCTCCCGGCTGACAGAGTCTCCTTTGTTTTCAAGCATTGAAATCTTAATCCAATAAATTTCAGAAAGAGATGCAAAGTGAAAAAGAATAAAAAAATTGCGGTATTTTTGCTTATATTGATCTCTATCTCGTGTCTGGTCCCTTCATTTGCAGAGGCATCAGATAAAGAGGATGGAAGCTTTGAAACGTTTTTGTCCGTTCTCAAAGTATGGGGCACTTTCCTTTCCAAAATAACGGGCTCCTACGACACACTTGACAATATCTCGCTTTTTTCCAACTTTGCCAGGACGTGGCACGATTTGACAGAGTCTGACGGTTTTAGCGTGGAAAGGCTTTTTGAAGCTGTTTTAAGGTGGATCGGGATAGGCGGTTTTCTTCAGGAAGAAGATACTCCGGCTGGAAGCTATTCTATATGAAAGCATGGGTATACATCTTAAGATGTTCAGACGGAACACTTTACACTGGGTGGACTAATGACATTGAGAAGCGACTTGCCGCACATAATAAAGGTACCGGCTCAAAATATACAAGGGGCAGGATACCGGTAGAGCTTATCTTCAAAGAAGAATTCGAAACAAAAGAAGAGGCAATGTCACGTGAAGCAGAGATCAAGTCTTTAAAAAGAGAGAAAAAACAGATGATAGCCGATAGTGTCAACAAATAGCGTGCGATTCATTGTAGTTTGAATTTATTGTCAGCATGTTTTAGATAGATTTTATTAAAGAGGTGTTGAACATGACGGGCCGGGCAGATGTAATCGTTGGAGTACAGTGGGGAGACGAGGGCAAGGGAAGGGTCGTAGACGTTCTTGCGAAGAGTTCTGGAGTAGTCGTCCGTTATCAGGGAGGAGCAAACGCAGGACACACGGTAGTAGTTGAAGACGAGAAGTACGTTTTCCACTTAGTTCCCTCCGGCATCCTCTATCCTGATAAGATCTGCGTGATCGGAAATGGCGTGGTAATCGATCCGGAAGCCCTTTTCGAAGAGCTTGACGCACTGAAAAATAGAGGAAAATCGCTCGCCAGGCTTGTAGTAAGCTATGGCGCCCATATCGTTATGCCTTATCACAAACAGATCGACACGCTCTTAGAGAGCGCAAGATCTGAAGGTCAAAAAATAGGCACTACTGGACGGGGAATAGGCCCCTGCTACTCGGACAAATTTGAGAGGGTAGGAATAAGGGCTGAAGATCTTGTTAACCCTCAAATACTTAAAGAAAAGCTCATGACGAACATAGAGCGTAAGAATGAAATATTGACTAAGATCTATGGAGCAAAACCACTTGATCCTGAGGCCATCTACGAGACAGCTCTCGGATGGGGCAAACGCATTAAGCCGCTTCTTGGAGATGCTTTCCTTGAAATACACGAGGCACTTGGATCAGGCCAAAATGTTCTCTTTGAAGGAGCACAGGGAACTCTTCTGGATGTTGACCACGGCACCTATCCTTTTGTGACAAGCTCCAGTCCCTGCTCAGGAGGAGCCTGTACAGGAGCGGGTATAGGGCCGGGAAGAATAGATCGCGTAATAGGTGTCACAAAGGCTTACTGCACAAGGGTCGGCGAGGGGCCTTTTCCTACCGAAGACAAGGGCTCTCTAGGAGAACTCCTCAGAACAAAGGGTGGAGAATACGGCGCTACGACAGGACGCCCAAGGCGTTGCGGATGGAATGACCTCGTTGCAGTGGATTACGCAGTAAAGATAAACGGTATCGATGGGCTGGCTCTCACAAAGCTTGATGTCCTCTCAGGATTTGAAAAGATATCTGTCTGCACTGCTTATAATATCGACGGTGTGATAAAGAACCATTTCCCCAGCAGCTGCACAGAGCTGGCCAAGGCTGTCCCTGTTTTTGAAGAGCTGTCCGGCTGGAAAGAGGATATCAGTAAGTGCAGAAAATTTGAAGATCTTCCCTCTGCTGCCCGCGATTACGTCAGCTTCATTGAGAAAAGAGTCTCTGCCCCAATAATACTTATAGGAGTAGGCCAGGGACGAGAAGATACTATATTAAGAGGGATCTGATCTCTCGATTTCCCTTAACAAGCTCATCTAAAACCTAACTCAACTTTCCTACTGTCTTTCCCGTATGATTCTTATAGTTTGGGCACTGTGATGATTTTATATGCTTACCTTACGGTAAGCGGTGCCCTTCTGATCAGTATCATGCGGAGAAGACGTGCTTTCCTCCGTTTTGAGGCCATAGGAAGCCTTTATTGATCCTCTTTCCTAAGAGCAGTTGCAGGAAGTTCAACGATTTCTCCCTCTGACTCCTCATCAAAATCGGGCTGGTTGTCAGCCTCAAAATCACAACCGCTGTCCATTGTTTCTTCGGTTGTATCTATGATAGAGGGGCCTCTCGTCTCATTCCTTCTGTTTCTAAAAAGGTCATTGCTCCCTGCAGTGTAGACCTTGCCCCCCTCCCCCCTCTTAAAAGTCCTGCTATAAGAAGGGCAAGGATCGCTAAACCGGCTAATCCGACAAGAAATATCGCTGCAGCAAAAGCAAATCCAAATATTAGTGTTCCTATAAGTAAAAACGCAAGCAGTCTCATAGATTATCTCCTTTTCAGGATCTTTTCTGCCCTTTTCTTTTTTGTCTCAGTCCCTTTGCCGGAGGCGGAGATGGAATCTCTGTTCCG